>JALWMK010000053.1 GCA_027083925.1 Sedimenticola sp.
AATGATGTAACACCTGTGCGTCATCGGGGTATGTTGTTGTCTGTCGATACTTGCTTGGTTTGGCTTATCGTTCATTCAAGTTGATGTGTGCAAACAGAACAGGGGGTATATTGGCAACCAGCAGTGATATCCTCTGCCGTGATGGCAGTGGGCTGGCTGGCCTTGATCTGGGGGGAAGCCAGTATATCCTTCCGGTACGGATGCTGGATGCTCGTGCAGGAATACAGGGGCGAAAGTGGAATCTGCCCGGCTGGATTCAGGGTCAGTATTTTCTGGCCGTTCTCTCTATCGCCTCGCCGCCCTTCTGAATGTCCTTGCCAACGCCTTCCATGGTGCTGCAGCCAGTAATTCCAAGCAGGGAGACGAGAGAGAAGAGGGTGGCAGCTACGATGATTTTTTTTCATGGTCTTGCTCTGACTGTGGTGATGTTGCCGGTGCTTCCGATCCTATCCCATCATCGTGAAAAAAACCAGAAAAGGCGAGCCTATGGGTATTTCCATGCAGCCATGTGCCGAGGTTCGGGTTAGAATAAGCTGTTTTTTTGAGCGCGCCATCAGAATATGACTGATTTTTCTGCTTTCACCGCACCTGGTATCCATCGCCTGAACCCTTATGTGCCAGGTAAACCGATCGAGGAACTGGAGCGTGAGCTGGGGCTGTCGGGAACCATCAAGCTGGCTTCCAACGAGAATCCTCTGGGACCCTGTCCTCTGGGCACGGAGGCGGCTGCCCGGGCGATTGCCGGGGTCAGCCTGTATCCGGATGACAGCGGCTACCGTTTGAAAGCCCGGCTTGGGGAGAAATACGGGTTGAAGCCACAGCAGTTGTTGCTGGGCGCTGGCTCCAGCGATGTAATCGACATGGTAGTGCGGACATTTCTTTCTCCGGGAAGCAATGCGGTGTTTTCCCGCTACAGCTTTGCCATGTATCCCATCTATACCACGGCGGCGGGGGCGGAATGCCGAGTGGCTGCCGCATATCCTCCCGATCATGAAAGCATGCCCTACGGCCATGATCTGCAGGCGATGGCTAAGCTGGTGGATGGTGATACCCGGGTGGTGTTCATTGCCAATCCCAATAACCCGACGGGAACCTGGCTGCGGGTGGGCGAACTCCAGCGGTTCATGCAAGACCTGCCGGAACATGTTGTCGTGGTGCTGGATGAGGCCTACACGGAATATGTCACAGAAGATGATTTTCCCAACGGGGTGGATTGGCTGGCGATGTTTCCGAATCTTGTCGTCACCCGTACTTTTTCCAAGATCTATGGCTTGGCGGGGTTGCGCATTGGCTATGGCATGGCCAGTGCCGCGCTCATCGATTTGATCGGCCGCGTACGGCATCCCTTCAATGTAAATGCGCCTGCCCTTGCGGCCGCAGAAGCGGCGCTGGATGACGGGGAGTTCTTGCAACAGAGCCGGAATGTCAACACCGCCGGGCTGGTACAGCTTGGCTCCGCTTTTGCAGCAATAGGCCTGGCCTGGATTCCTTCCATCGGAAATTTTATCACCGTAAACCTGGGGCGTAGCGGTACCCAGGTTTACCAGCATCTGCTGGAGAAAGGGGTCATCGTACGCCCGCTGGCAAATTATGATCTGCCTGAACATATACGGGTGACTGTGGGCACACAAGAGGAAAACCAGCGCTTTATCAAGGCGCTGCAAGAGGTGTTGGCTGCGTGATCAGGCGTTTGGCGGTTATCGGTGTGGGCTTGATCGGCGGCTCTTTGGCGCGGGCCTTGCGGGAAGCCGGGGAGGTCAGGGAAGTCGTCGGTTGCGGACGCAGCCGGGAGAACCTGGAGAAAGCCATGGAACATGGCGTGATCGATTCCTGCACCCATGACATTAGCGAGGCCGTGAAAGGTGCCGATACGGTTTTTCTGGCGATTCCCCTGGGGGCAATGAAAGATGCCTTTGCTGCCATGCAGGGACATCTCGCCCCCGGAACAGTGATCACCGACGGCGGAAGCTGCAAGGGCAGTGTGGTGGCGGACGCCAGGGCTGTGTTCGGGGAAATGCCCGCGAAGCTGGTGCCCGGGCACCCTATCGCCGGCACAGAAAGAAACGGAGTGGAGGCTTCGTTCGCTGCGCTGTACAGGAATCGCCGCGTAATCTTGACCCCCATGGAAGAGACGGATCCCCAAGCTGTGGCCAGGGTGCGCCGTATGTGGGAGGCCTGTGGCGCCGAGGTGAGCGAAATGTCGGTGGAGCATCATGATGAAGTGCTGGCAGCAACCAGCCATCTGCCGCATATGCTGGCCTTTGGTTTGGTGGATATGCTGGCGAGAATGAAAGAAAATGATGAGATTTTCCGCTACGCAGCGGGTGGTTTTCGTGACTTTACCCGTATTGCTTCCAGCAATCCGGTGATGTGGCGGGATATCTGCGTGGCCAATGGCCCGGCATTGAGCAGGATGCTGGCAGCGTTTGCCGATGAAATGAATGGGCTGGCGCAAACCATCGCCGAAGGGGATGAAGAGCATTTGCTGGAAGTGTTTTCCAGAGCAAAGGTAGCGCGGGATGGGTTTGTGGATGGCCTGGATGATGATTCCACCACCTGAGTGCGCCGTTCTAAAATCTGAATCCGTGGGTTCATGACGGCGCATAGTGCAAGCTCTTGACCCCCCCAGCGGTTCAAAAAATGCCCGCTTAACCTGAGGGTGAAGCTAAGATCTTTTGCTTCCACCGGGAAAGCAATATCATACGCGCTGCATCCGCCCCGAACCCACGGATTCAGGTACAATTGACCCGGCGACAATGTAGGTCGTATTCAGGGCTTCAGGCATGTAGCGGCTGAATGCAATATATGCTGTTGCCGGGTAAATGGTTATGAGGTTGTATTTTGTCTGATTCGCTAACGAAATTTCATGTTTCTCCCGGCGGTGCGCTTTGCGGGCGTATTCGCGTGCCGGGAGACAAATCCATTTCCCATCGTTCCATCATGCTCGGTTCCCTGGCGGATGGCGTAACCCGGGTCAGTGGTTTTCTGGAAGGAGAAGACAGCCTGGCAACCCTGAGCGCCTTTCGCGCCATGGGGGTGGAGATCGATGGGCCGCATGACGGCCGGGTAGTGATCCACGGCGTGGGCAGGAAGGGGTTGAAAGCTCCTGCTCAGCCCCTGGATTTGGGGAACTCCGGCACCTCCATGCGTTTGCTGGCTGGTTTGCTGGCGGGGCAGGGGCTGGATCTGGTTCTGACCGGAGATGCCTCCCTTTCCGGCCGTCCCATGCGCAGGGTGACCGAGCCCCTGGCGCAGATGGGGGCCAGGGTAGAGGCTAGGGATGCCGGCACCGCGCCGTTGCACATCAGGCCGGTGGAAACTCTCCATGGCATCGATTTTCAGCTGCCCGTAGCCAGCGCCCAGGTAAAGTCCTGTGTGTTGCTGGCGGGGTTGTATGCGGATGGGGAAACCTGCGTCACCGAATCCGCCCCCACCCGCGACCATACGGAGCGCATGCTGCAGGGATTTGGCTATGAGGTGCGGCGTACAGGCAATCGTATCTGCCTTCGGGGGGGGGGCAGGCTGCGCGCCTGCGATATCGATGTGCCTGCAGACATTTCCTCGGCAGCCTTCTTTCTGGTCGGTGCCAGCATCGCCCCGGACTCGGATCTGGTTCTCGAGCATGTGGGAATGAACCCCACACGGGATGGCGTCATCAATATCCTGCGCCTCATGGGCGCGGATATCGAAGTGAGCAAGGAGCGCAACGCGGGAGGGGAGCCGGTGGCCGATCTGCGGGTGCGCCATGCGCCATTGCATGGTATCCGCATTCCCGAAGATCAGGTGCCCCTGGCCATCGATGAATTTCCCGCCCTGTTCGTGGCAGCGGCCTGTGCCGAGGGCGAGACCGTGCTCACCGGCGCGGAGGAATTGCGTGTCAAGGAATCGGATCGCATTCAGGCCATGGCGGATGGCCTGCAGACTCTTGGGGTCGATGCCCGACCCACGCCGGGCGGCATGATTGTCCAGGGCGGAGCACTGCGTGGCGGCGAAGTGGACAGCCACGGCGATCACCGTATCGCCATGTCCTTCGCCATGGCCGCCCTGCGTGCCGATAGTGACATTCGTGTTCGCGATTGCGCCAATGTAAATACATCCTTCCCGGGTTTTGGCCGGCTTGCCAGTGAGGCGGGATTGCATATTGTGACCGGAAATGGCTGAGGCTCCCGTACTGACCATCGATGGCCCCAGTGGCTCGGGCAAGGGTACCGTTGCCGCCAGGGTGGCCCAGGTGCTGGGTTGGCATATTCTGGATTCCGGCGCCCTGTACCGCCTGGTGGGGCTGGCGGCGCAGAAGGCGGGCATGGATCTGTCTGACAGCGCCGCCGTAGCGGAAATGGCTCGTACCTTGCCAGTGAAATTTGTGGATCGAAATGTCTTTCTCGATGGTGAGGATGTGAGCCTGGAGATTCGCACAGAAGCCGCAGGGAACAATGCTTCAAAGGTGGCTGCAATCCCCGAGGTGCGGGCGGCACTGCTGGGTTGGCAGCGGGATTACGCCCGCCCGCCAGGACTGGTGGCGGATGGCCGGGATATGGGGACAGTGGTTTTCCCCCATGCAGGGGTGAAAATCTTTCTGGATGCCAGTGCCGATGAGCGCGCCCGGAGGCGGTATAAGCAGTTGAAGGGTAAGGGTATTGATGTTAACCTTTCCGGTCTCATTGCGGAAATCGAAGAGCGGGATCACCGTGACCGGAACCGCAGTGTGGCGCCTTTGCTGCCGGCGGAAGATGCGCAGGTCATTGATTCCACACAGCTGGATGTGGATACTGTGGTTGATCGCGTATTGCGGGCGGTATACGAGGCCTACCCTGAAACGGGGTGCAAAAGCAGCATTTAACCGGTTCCATGCCTGGCATGGGGCTTTACTTTATAATTTGAACCAATGAGTCTTTAATCTCTGGACTCTGCATGGGTGGCCTGCTCGACAGGTCGGAGTATTTTAACCAATGACTGAAAGTTTCGCGGCGCTCTTGGAAGAGAGCTTTACCAATACCAACCTTAAACCTGGTGCCATTGTTATCGGCAGCGTTGTCGGCATCGACAATGAAAGCGTTATCGTCAACGCCGGACTCAAATCCGAAGGCGTTATCCCCAAGAGCCAGTTCATGAATCACGATGGAGAGCTCGAGGTTTCCGTCGGTGATCAAGTGGAAGTCGCCCTGGAAGCTGTGGAAGATGGTTCCGGCATGACCCGCCTGTCGCGTGAAAAGGCCAAGCGCCACCATGCCTGGGCCAAGCTGGAGAAAGCTTTCGATAGCGAGGAAATCGTTACCGGCCGCATTACCGGCAAGGTGAAAGGTGGTTTCACCGTGGATCTTCAGGATCTGCGCGCATTCCTGCCAGGTTCTCTGGTCGATGTCCGCCCGGTGCGCGACACCGCCTACCTGGAAGGAAAGGATCTGGAGTTCAAGGTCATCAAGCTGGACCAGAAACGCAACAACGTGGT
>JALWMK010000054.1:0-11857 GCA_027083925.1 Sedimenticola sp.
GCACGAAGGCCGTGACTTTCAGAGGGGCTTGCAGTCGTTGCAGCAGCGCCAGGGTTTGCGGGTGCAGTTGGTTGCGGCCCTCCCGGCTCCAGTCCCATTGCAACGGAATGCTGCTGGCGACATACAGGGTCAGCCCCAGACAGAGCAGCAGCAACAACTGCAGCAGGT
The DNA here is from genome assembly GCA_027083925.1 of Sedimenticola sp. GTDB lineage: Bacteria > Pseudomonadota > Gammaproteobacteria > Chromatiales > Chromatiaceae > Thiolapillus. Next base: position 169 of record JALWMK010000054.1, read on the forward strand.
GGTGGCGCAACTTCATTCGCCACCTCCCAGGCGCCAGATGCGGTGGGTGGCCAGGCCCAGGGTGGTGAAGGTGATGGCGAGAAAATACGCCAGGTGCTGGGTCGCCACCATTCCTTGCAGGAAGGGCAGTAAATGCGTATCCAGTGACAACAGTTGCATGACGCCGCCGCTGCTGCCGTCGAGGAGCCACAACAGAAACAATAGCCCCCAGCTCATGGCGGCTGCCGTCAGGGGCTGTTCGCTGATGGAAGATAGCCAGATGCTGGTGGCGGCGACCATGCCGGCGAACAGCAGCAGCCCGAGGAAGCTGGCCGCGAGGCGGCCTGCATCCACCGCGCTGCCAAGTTCCAGCATCCAGGCCATGAGCAGTGGCAGCACCACCAGGGGGAGCGCGCTCAGCAGCAGCCCCAGCCATTTGCCCAATACCAGTTGCCAGGAGGAGAGCGGGGCGGAAAGCAACAGGGCCATGCGTCCGCTACGCAGCTCATCGGTAAAGCTTCCCATGCCCTGCAAGGGGACGAGAATCAGCAGCACCAGAGCCGTGGAGGACAGGGTGGGGCTGATGACCAGATCGATAATGCCCATGGGGCTGTTATTGGCCACCAGCTCCGGCAGAATTTTCAGGTACACCTCCAGCTGCAGAAACAGCAGCCAGGCCAGTAGCAACTGCGCCGCTGCCAGGGCAATCCAGCCGCTGGCGCTGGCATAGTTGCCCAGTATTTCCCGGCGGGCGATGGCCCAGATCATGGTTGTTCTCCCGTAGTGCTCAGGGTTTGGGCGAGGAGGGATTGCAGGTTGTGCTGCGAGGGAATCAGCGCCAGCAGGCCCCATCCGGCAGCTGTGATTTGTTCGGCCAGCGCCTCCCCGGCGTGATTCAGCTCCAGCTGGTACCAGCCGTTTCCCTGGTCTTCCGCCTTGCATATGGAGGCGATGCCAATCAGTTGCGCGGGGTTTTGGGGGGGTGTTTTCAGGCGGATACGCACCATGTGGTTGTTGTTCATGGCCTGTTCCGCCACCTGCTGCCCGCCGTTCAGGACAATGACCCGCTGGCACAGTTGCTCCATATCGGCCAGGATATGGCTGGCGAGGAGAATGCCGCATTCGCTGCTCAATCCCCGGATCAGTTCCCGCAGCTCCTGGGCCTGGGCGGGATCCAGCCCGGCAGTGGGCTCGTCCAGAACCAGTACCTGTGGCGAATGGATCAGCGCCTGGGCGATGGCCACCCGTTGCGCCATGCCTTTCGACAGGCGAGCGCAAAGCCGTTTCCCCAAAGTGTGCAGGCCCAGGCGTTTCTTTACGGATTCCCTGGCGCGGGTTATCTGTGAAGAAGCCATGCCCCGCAGTCGGGCGGCAAAATCCAGGTTTTCGTTTACGCTGAGGTTGGCATACAGGGGCGGTGTTTCTGGCAGCAGCCCGATGTGCTTTTTCGCCTGGGGATGCTGATGCAGATCCATCTCCAGGACTTCCACGCAGCCGCTGCTGGGAGCCAGTGCGCCACTGAGCAATGCCAGGGTGGTGGATTTTCCAGCACCATTGATGCCCAGCAGACCCACGGTCTGGCCCTGGCGCAGATCCAGGTTGAAGCCCGTGAGGCGGATTTTTCCCTGGTCTTTCCTACCCAGGTTATTGGCGCTTAGTAACAGTTTTCCCATGTTGTGCCGATAATAGTCGCTCTGGCTTCGGTACGCACATCTTATAATGTGGAAATTGTCACCAATTGTAACCGGCAAGTATGATTTTTCTCGGAGTTGATACCGGCGGCACGTTCACCGATTTCGTGCTGTGGCGGGATGGAACGCTCAGGGTGCACAAGTTGCTGTCCACACCTCATGCGCCTGAGCAGGCGATTTTACAGGGCATTGCCGATCTTGGTTTGCAGGGTGAACGCTTGCGGGTGGTGCACGGTTCCACCGTGGCCACCAATGCGGTGCTGGAAGGCAAGGGAGTGAAAACCCTGTTTGTCACCAACCGGGGGTTTGCGGACATGCTCAGTATTGGCCGCCAGAACCGGGCTGAGTTGTACAATCTGCAACCGCAGCGGCAACCGCCCCCCGTGCCCCGGGAGCTGTGCGTGGAAGTGGGTGGACGCCGGTGCGCAGATGGGAAGCTTGCAGATGCTCTTGCTGCGGAAGACCTGAAAATGCTGGCCTCTTTGGTTGCACAGCACCGGCCCCGCTCGGTGGCGGTAAACCTGCTGTTTTCCTGGCTCGATGCCGCTACCGAACAGGAAATAGCGGCAGCACTCCCGGAAAATCTGTTTGTATCCCTGTCATCCAGGGTTTTGCCGGAGATCCGGGAGTATGAACGCGGCATGGCAACCTGGCTGAATGCCTGGGTGGGACCTCTGGTGCAAGGTTATTTGCAGCGCTTGCAGTCCGGTATGGCTGGGAGTCAAGTGTCTGTGATGCAAAGTTCCGGAGATACGGTGGCAGCAGCCCAGGCGGGCGAACAGGCGGTGCGCATGCTGCTTTCCGGGCCTGCGGGGGGGTTGGTTGCCGCCGGTTTTCTGGGGAAAAAAGCAGGCTGTCGATGCATGCTCAGTTTTGATATGGGGGGCACGTCCACCGATGTTGCGCTACTGGATGGAGGGCCAAGTCTGACCACCGAAGGGCGCATCGGCCCCTATCCAGTAGCGGTTCCCATGGTGGATATGCATACCATCGGTGCGGGCGGAGGCTCCGTCGCCTGGCTGGATGAGGGTGGGATGCTGCAGGTTGGGCCAGCATCTGCAGGTGCAGATCCCGGGCCTGTTTGCTATGGCCGGGGTGGCACCAGGGTAACCGTTACAGATGCCAATCTGGTGCTTGGTCGTTTGCTGCCGGACAGGTTTCTGGGCGGAGAGATGCAGCTGCATGTGGCGGCGGCGGAAAAAGAGCTGCAACAGCTGGCCCGAACCATGGGGTGCTCCATGCAAGAGGCAGCAGCGGGGGTAATCCGTATTGCCAATGAACACATGGCAAGGGCATTGCGAACCATATCTGTGCAGCGGGGCATCGATCCCGGGGGATTTGTGCTGGTTTCCTTCGGCGGAGCGGGTGGGCTGCATGTATGTGCGCTGGCGGATGCGCTGGGGATGCAACGAGCGCTGGTTCCCAGGCATGGGGGCGTGCTGTCCGCTCTTGGGATGCTGGTGGCGCGCCCGGGGCGGCAGTTGTCGCGCACCTGGGTGGTGAAGCTGAGTGAGCTTGTGGATGAACAGCTTGATGCGGCTCTGGAGGCATTGGCGGAAGAGGCTCTGGCTGCTTTGCAGGAAGAAGGGGTTCCACGGCAAAGCTGTACTCTTTCCTGTTCCCTCGATGTGCGCTATGCAGGCCAGTCCCATGCCCTGAATGTGCCCTGGAGGAGCCTGATGCAAGCTGCCAGGGACTTCCATCAAAGCCATGCCGAACGCTACGGACATGATCTGGATCTGCCTCTGGAAATGGTCAATCTGCGGGTTTCCGTGCGCGGCCCGGGAACCATCGTCCAGCTGTCAGCACCAGCCGCCCGGCAACCGGCCCAGCCCTTTCAGTACAGCCAGGCCACGGGTGAAAGCCAGCCGGTGCCTGGCTTTGATCGGGCTGCTTTGTCTGCCGGGCAGGAGATCAGCGGCCCAGCAATCATCACCGAGCAGGTGGCCACGACCTGGCTGGCGGCTGGCTGGCGGTGCATCGTGGATGGGGCAGGCAATCTGCTGTTGTGCAGGCGTTCGGTGTCCGGCGATTGATTCAGGTCAGGGTTTCCCAAACATGCGTTTCAACAGCCTGGGCAGGCGTTTTTTTGATTGATGCCGGGCAACAAGCAGGCTGATGTTGTCTGCGTTCTTTCCGCCCCGCTCGCTGGCGGTGCGTACCAGCATGTCTGTGTGATACTGCAAGGTTCCCGGCAGTGCCAGTTGCTGCAGGATTTCATCTGGCGAGATTTCGCTCCAGAAGCCGTCACTGCACAGCAGAAACAGGTCGTTGCGGCTCAGCCCGGAGGCGTTGATTTCCGGAACTACGTCGTTGCTGCCGCCCAGACACATGTATAACTGGTTGTTCCCTGCAGCATCGCCGAACTCGTCGTTTTCCTCTTGCAGGGCAACCAGGGAATGGTCTCTGGTATGGAAGAGCAGGTGGTTGTTCTGAAAATGGTACAGGCGGGAATCGCCAACGTGAGCCCAGTACGCCTCCTCTCCCTGCAGATACAGGAAAATGGCTGTGCTTCCGGACGATGCTTTGTGGTTGCGGCTCAGTTTGAGGATTTTGCGGTGTGCCTCCATGCACAGCCGCTTCAGAAATTGCTCGGGATGGGCGCGGTGCGGAGAATAGAAACGGGTATGCGCTGTTTCGATCACCGTATCTGAAGCCATGGCGCCGTGTTCCCGGCCTCCCATGCCATCGGCCAGCACCAGCAGGTAGTTTCCCATGTGATCAAGTATGGAATAACTGTCCTGTTGTTCGGGGCGGCCACCAATGTCTGATCCATGCGCAAACTCCCAAGCCATGTCTTTATCTGTTTCCTGGTTGCATGGATCTGCTTAGGAACCTCTGGTCAAGTCCGGGCGAAGCAGATTGCGATTCAGAATCTTCAGATTGGAGGCGCAAATCGCACGCAATAGCGGGCTGTTGCAAAGGTTTGCAACAAAAAATCTGGGCATTCTGGGGGCAAGATACGAGTCCATGGCTTGGTCAGGGGTTCCTTTATTCCAGCGACTCCAGCAACTGCAGGCTGGTGTTTACCGGGGGCTTGGGTTTGGGCTTGGGCGGCGGTGGCGCCACTGCCTCCGGTGGTGGCGGGGGGGGCGCCAGTCTTGCCGCTTCCAGTTCATCCAGGTGGGCCATTTTTGCCAGCAGCAAAGCATCCTTCGGGCGTATGCGCAAGCCGCGCTCGATATAGATGCGAGCTTTCTTCTCATCCTCTTTTTTTAGCGCCCGATCCGCCAGAAGCCCGTATTTCCCCGCCAGCCTGCTGATGCCTCTGAGGGCTTGCTTGTTACCCGGATCCATCTTCAGTACCTTGCTGTAGTAATAGTAGGCATTGTCAGTTTTGGGGCTGGTGAGGCGGTATTTTTGCAGCGCCACTTCTGCTTTTTGCAGCAATGATCCGATGCTTTCATCCCCGGTTGCTCCAGGTGCGCCAAGGGCGGCTATGGCGCTTTCAATGTTCGTTGCGCCGGTTTCAGCATCCTCTATGATCTCTGTCGCCATTTCGTTGTCCACTGGGTCAACAGCAGCCTGAGACTCCTCCCCCGCTATGGCTACAGGAACTGTGGTATCCGGATCAATGGCGGGCATGGAAAACTCTTCTTCAGGGAGAGCAGCATCGGTGGACTCAATGGTTTCTACGGGGATTTCCGGCTCATCAAGGCTGATTGTGGCATCCGGGGCCAAGGAGGTTTCTTCCACCGCAGGCGCAGGGATGTTGTTTTCCGCTATGCTGGCGGTGACAGGTGGTGAAGGGGGATCTGTCATCACCAGGGCTGCAGCTGCCAGAAACAGGGCGATGCCTGCCGTGGTGGAAAGCAGTGGATGGTTGCGCAAGGAGGAGAGCAAGCCCCTGTTCCGCCTTTTCCCTGCAGGTTTCTTGCCGTGACCCCGATCGGCGGATCTTCGGCCGGATCTGCTGCCCAAATTGCGCAGCATGTTCAGGTAGTCAAGCATTTCCCGTGTGGAGGAAAATCGTTCGTCGGCATCCTTGGCCATCATTTTTTCCACCAGCGGCTGATAGTGGCGGTGTTGTTCAGGCAATGCCGGGATGGGTTTGTTCAGGTGGCCGAAAATGACCTCGATCTGGGATTCTCCAAGATAGGGTTTGCGCTGTGCAAGCAGCTCGAAGAGTATGACGCCCAGGGCGTAGATGTCGGATCGGCCATCAAGATCCTTTCCTTCCGCCTGCTCAGGGCTTAGATAATAGGGGCTTCCCAGGGCGGTGCCATCCATGGTGAGGTTCATGTCCCGGTCCAGCGCCTTGGCCACGCCGAAATCGGTGATTTTGGGAATGCCGCTTTTGTGAAAAAGAATATTCTCCGGCTTGATATCACGGTGCACGATACCCATCTGGTGCACGAACTCAAGGGCACTGGCGATAGGCTGGACAATATCCAGGGCGGCTGTAGCTGAAACCCCAGCTTCGATGTGATCCCGCAAGGAGCCGCCTTCCAGGTATTCCATGGCAATATACTGCTGGCTGCCCACCGAGCCTATGTCATAGATGGTAATGATGTTGGGGTGGTTCATGGAGGCAACGATTTGCCCCTCGTTGAAAAAGCGCACGGCTTGCGCGGGACGATCGAACCGCTGCAGGATCTTGAGTGCTACATGACGGTTGAGGGATTCCTGCAATGCAAGATATACGGTGGCATTGGCTCCCTCACCAATCAGGCTGAGTATTCTGTACCCGGGGATAAGGATATCGGACGAGTCAGCGTCCATTGCCTGTTTTGTACTGGAAGATATACTCCGTTCCGCGAACGGATATATGATCCCCTGGTTTGAGTGCGCTTTCTCCCCTGGCTGGCTTGCCATTGATTCTTACCTTTCCCCTTTTGTGGGGTAACAGATGAAAGACATTGTGTTGGCGGACCAGGGTGGCAGCTGTCTTTGGTGCAAACCAGCCCCCGGTGTGTATGTTGCAGCTGCTGGAACGGCCAATGGTAAAGCGTATATCGGACAGTCTGTAGCTGTCGGCCTGCCGGCCACCCCTGATCTGTACCAGATAGGCTGTTTGGTTGCGCTTGCGCAGTTTCTTCAGCGCGTTGATGTCTGAAATGGCAATTTCGACGGTTGCCGCATGCTCGGATGCGCCGGCCTGGTTGCCGGAATGTTCGTCAGTTGTGGCCAGCCGTGCGCGGGGCATGTATTTCAGTACAAAATTGTACACCTGTATTTCATCACGAAAAGCCAGCTCCTGCTCTTTTATGCGCTTGCTGTTGATAAACGTCCCGTTGGTGCTGTTGTTGTCCAGAAGCACATAGGTGCTTCCCCGGGGTTCCACGGTGGCATGACGGGAGGATACGCCGGGATTGTCGAGAACGATGTCATTGTCCGGGGCACGGCCAATTGTGAGCGGGCCATCTGTCAGCTCGAACTGATCCAGTAGTGAATTGTTCAGATATACGCGTAAATAAGGCATAGGTGCTGTCTCATGAATCTCCCGGTGTCTGGTATCTGCAGGGAAAGGCCGGACAATCCGGATTACCCTTCCTGAAAGCTGTGATTTTCGTACCCGACCCGGAAGTTTAAATCATCTTGTCCGGGTTTGGCTATTGCCAGAAAGGGCGCTGGGAGCGTGGTCGTGGTTATTTGGCTCTATGGATTTGCACTGAAAATGTTTCCCCAATGCATATTCTGACCAGTGAATCCTAGCTTGAAACACGTCTGCAGACAGTGAACGCCTTCAACTTACCGTAGTGTAGCGGCCGAAGCTGCGAAAAATTGAAGTTTTGGGTGAAATTTGCGGATTGCGGTTGGCGTACCGCTGACAGGTGGTTTTACTGTGATGAAACCTTGGGCGTCATGTTTTGACCTGCCCATCTCAACAAGCGTGGATTGTGTTGAGATGGGAATCCCAAACACAGAACCACAATTGAGAGGGCAGGTCAAAACGCGATATTCAGGCGTTCATAAAACCGATATCCCGGGAGTTGAAGTTGCCCAGGTTGGGGAAGATCAAATCCAGATCGGTATCCGATACCCCAAACCAGCGTGCCAAGGTGGCGCCATACTGATCTGTGGACAGCTTGGGCAGCAGGGCGTTTCCGATATCATCTGGGCCATCCAGCTCGATCAGAGGGAGATCACCGTAGACCTGCTGGCCGGTAACTGCATCCCCCATCGCCATAAGGTAGGTGCCCCAGCCATGATCCGTACCGTCTCCGTTGGAACCCAGGGTGCGGCCAAATTCGGAAGAGGTAAATGTAGTGACCTGCTGTTCCAGCCCCATTTCTGCAAGAACCCGGTAGAAACTGTCCATGGCATCATCCAGGGTGGCCAGTAATTCAGGGTGCTGGCCTGCCTGTGAGCCGTGGGTGTCCCAGCCGCCCAGGGAAACGGCAAAAATCTGCCGTTTGTGCCCAAAATAGGTGTGGCTGTCGATCATGCGCGCCACCATGCGCAGCTGCCTGGCCAGGTTGTTGGACTCATTATAGGTGGTCTGAAAAGTGTCCTTGTTGTTGGTGCTGTCCCAGGTAAGATCCAGAGCCGCTTTCACTTCGCTGACCCGGCTTCGGGTACGCTGTATGACTTCTACGGTCTGCCTTTCCAGGGCATGCCGGCTGTTGCCGGAAAGCCCGAGTAGTTGTTCCCAGGCGTGGCTGCGGCTGTTGACCCAGGTTGGCCAGCTTGCTTTTTCCAGCTCCCTGAAATCCTCGACGCCGTTCCAGTAGTTAAGCCCCAGTTGTGAGGTGGTGACAGCCTCTTCCCAGGGACTGTGCCCGCCCAGGGTCATGGTGACAGGCACATAGGGATTGCTATTGCTGGCGGCCAGAAGATCCGCCATGCGGCCGCCCCAGCCGCTGCTCACCATGGTGCCGGCAGTATTTGGCCCATAGCCGGTCTGCCAGAAATGGCTCTGGTCACTGTGGGAAAACAGTCCGGGAGGCGTTTTGATGTTATCACCTCCACTTTGCTCCCAATCAAGATACTGTTGCTTGGTCAGCGGTTCAACCAGATTACCCACGTTGCTGATCAGCGCCAGTTTTCCCTGGTTGTAGTATTCCTGCAGTCTGGGCATATTTGGGTGAAAACCATGGTTGATGCCGTTCAGGGGCAACAAGCTGTTTCTCGGGATAGTAAGATCTCCCCGCAGGTTTGCATAGGAGGCATGGGCGGATGCATCTCTGGGCACCAGCATATTGAAAGCATCGTTCCCGCCATGGAGAAAAACGCAGACCAGTGCCTTGTAGTCGTTCAGGTTGTCATAGTTGCCCGCCGCCATGGCGCCACGCATGGAGAGCAACATGCCAAGGGGGGACGCGGCAAGAGAAGCTCCGGCCATACCCCCGAGAAAACGCCGTCTTCCTGTGTCGATTTTTTTCATGTGTCCACCTGCCTTATTTCTGAATCAGGTAATTTGGTGAGTTGACGATGAGCGTAATGGCATCCCGCACCACATCTCCCGATTTGCTGTTGTTGCTGTTCAAAACATTGTTCAGGTGTGTTGTCAGAACATCATGTTCGGCCCGTGCCATTTGCCCGTTGAGCAGCAACAGGTTCAAGCGCTTGAGAAGAAATTCGGGAGACGCTCCCCAGGGCTCTTCATCTTGCAGGTCAACGATGCTCCAGCGGTCTTCGTTCCATCGGCTTGCCTGAATCTGCCAGTTCATCGCAGAAGCTGTACTGGTCAGGCGGCTTTCGGAGGCAATCTGGAATTCTGGTGCCACCAGCCCCGCATTGGCTGCCGAACCCGAGGGAGAGAAACCGGGTTGATAGAAGTTGAAAACAGAGGGTGCGCCCAGAATGTCCTGCCCGGATCTTTGTTGGAGAGAAGTGAGCCACCACATCCAGTAAAGATCGTAATCTCCCTGGCCACAACTTTCCTGGTTCCACAGGGTTCCGTTGCGGGTTTTTTCGGTCAGGCCGAAGGCCCGCCACAAATGGCTGAAACGCAGCAGGGGCTCGCGCAGTTTCCCGAAATGCTCTGTAGCCGGATGCGCACGGCGTGCCTCCGGATCGAGGAGGATGGCTTTTACCACGGCTTTCAGGTCGCCACGCTCGCCGCTGCCATTGTCAACAAAGGTTTGTGCTACCCGCTCCACATAGGCCGGGGTGGGGTTGCTGGTGACCAGGCGCTGAATCAGCTGTCTGGAGATAAAAGGCGGAACATTCGGATGATTGAAGATAATATCGAGTGCAGCGCGGATGTCGGTAAGGGTGTTTCCGCCCGCAGGCACCACCTGTCCGTTCAAGAGGGTCTTGGCTCCTGTGTCGTGAAAATCCTCATAAGGCACCATGGGTTGGGTGGTAATTGCCCCTGACCAGGGGCCTTGCCACCAGCGGTCGACACCAGCGTAAATCAACCCGGTAAACACACGGGCAAATTCCTTGATTTCGGCCTGTCCGTAGGTAGGGATCGGCAAGCCGTCGGCGCCTTTCTTGAGGGTGCCGTCCAGATTCAGCTGATGCAGGCCGATGCTGAAAAGCTGCAGTATCTCCCGTGCGTAGTTTTCATCGGGATGAATATTTTCTGCCGGCACTGCCTTGCGGTTGCGGATGCTGCTCAGCCACTCTCCCATCATCGGGTGCAAGGTTACCGCTTCCAGAAGATCACGGTAGTTGCCGAAGGAATGGGTGAGCAGCGTATCCCAATAGTCAGTCATTCCAAACTGGAAATTACCCAATTCACCAACATCGGAAACCACCAGTATCTGGCTCAGGGAAAACGCCACTCGTTGCCGCAGCTGATCTTCCCCGTTCATCACATGTTCCCACCAGACCTGGCGTCTGCCGTAGCGGTTGTTGGTTTCGACGTAATTCGGCTCGGAGCTGTCTTCGCACATGAGGGTGTTCAGTGTGCGCATGGCCGGAAGCTGGCGCTGCAAGGGCATGGCAAACTGCTCGTCCAGCCAAGCCTCGTAGCTACCCAGGCTCAGAAGGTGTTCGATATCCTGTTGGGTGGGGCCGAAGCTGGCCTGGGTAAGCAGGCGCGCTGCACCCGCATAGTTTGCTCCGGCATGTAGCTGGCCGCCGGCTGCAACGCGGAAGCCCTTTTGAAATTCCACATAGGGCGCCAGCAGATGCACATCGCTTCCTGAAGGCACCCCAGCGGTTGCGGTTGCGGTAATTTGAACGGGCGCCTGGCATTCATCGCCGGGCGGCGGGGATGTCAGCTGCGCCACGCCATGTACATCGGGAGTGCATTGCGCCCAGCCTGCGCCCGGTAAAAACATGGCGGGCAGCAGCAAAGAGACCAAAATCTTGTTTTTCATAACCTGTTCCGCGTTTCTGGAAGCCGCATTCCTCAATGCATTTTCCATTGTGTTTGCAAGCCCGGAAAATTCATGAATTGCACGCGCCCTCGCTTGTTTCTTGTTTACGCCATGGATGGCGTGCAATCAGAAAACGCACGACCCCAGGGATGGGGGAGGTAGCGCGACGCAGGAGACCGAAGCCGAGGAGCAGTTTTCTGTGAAAACAATCTCCTGCGCGATCATCACGCGAATTCATGAAATTTCCGGGCAAGCTCTTGTTTTTTTGTATACTAAGCTAAGTTGGACTAATCTTCTGGAGATCAGTTCACATTTGTTGCTGTCTGACAGGCTTCCGGCATTCTTCAGGACAGTTCCTGTGCCGCAAATTACTGTAACTGCTGTTTTGTGCGTTACTGCCGCTTTTGTTTGCTGTTATGGATGCTATATTGCGAACCATTGCTATAGGGCACCTCTTATTTGGTTCATGATTGCCCTCATGCACGAATCTGCGCAAACGGAATAATAGAGGCGCCCTGTAGTTTTTTGCGTCCTTGATGGCGTCTTGTGTACACACTTTATATTTTTATAGAAGCATCTTGCAGCGGTAGAGAAACATGGTAAGGATCCTTTTCCTCTGGGCGCTGTTCAGCATGGCTGCGCCAGCACACAGCAGCAGCAACGCCCTGACCCATGCTTCCGCTTTTCTCGCACGCGCTACTTTTGGCCCGTCCATGGAGGAGATCGAGACCCTGGCGGCGTCGGGCGATTATTCCCAATGGCTGGACAGTCAGTTTGCCCTGCCACAATCTTCTCATTACCAAT
>JALWMK010000054.1:11957-20103 GCA_027083925.1 Sedimenticola sp.
TCCGCTTTTCTCGCACGCGCTACTTTTGGCCCGTCCATGGAGGAGATCGAGACCCTGGCGGCGTCGGGCGATTATTCCCAATGGCTGGACAGTCAGTTTGCCCTGCCACAATCTTCTCATTACCAATGGGTCAGCACCAGTCTGCCCGGCATAGGCTGGACGACTGCCACGGACGTGGTGCAGACTGCCTGGCGGGATGCCTGGTGGGATATTGCAGTGAATGGCGAAGATCAGTTGCGCCAGCGGGTTGCTTTTGCGCTGAGTGAAATATTCGTCGTTTCCATGTTTGGCCCACTCATCAACAGACCTGACGGGTTGACCGTCTACTTCGATACCCTGGCCAGCAATGCGTTCGGAAACTTCCGGGATCTTCTCGGGGCGGTCAGTCGCAGCCCCATGATGGGCGCCTATCTCAGTTATCTGGGCAACGCCAAGGCGGATCCGGTAGCCGGTAGCCGCCCGGATGAAAACTATGCACGGGAACTGATGCAGTTATTCAGCATTGGCCTGTACCAGCTCAATCCTGACGGCAGCCGCAAAACAGATGCCGGTGGCAACCCCATTCCAACCTATACGCAGGCCGATATTCAGGAAATGGCCAGGGTCTTTACCGGCTGGACGGATGACAACGGAGGATTTTTTCCGGGTGAAGGCCATGTTACCCATCATGCCAGAATCACCCCCATGGTGGCGATGGAAGAGTATCACGATACCGGGGCAAAGCAGATCAGCCGCGTGCTGGGCGTGAATGTGCCCGCCGGATTGACCGCGCAGCGGGAGCTGGATTTTGTTCTCGACCGTCTGTTTCAGCATCCCAATGTTGGTCCCTTTGTCGGCCGTCAGCTGATTCAGCGGCTGGTAACCAGCAATCCGTCTCCGGCCTATATTTCCCGGGTGACGGCGGCATTCGATGACAATGGCAGTGGCGTACGCGGTGATATGAAAGCTGTGATCAGCGCCATTCTTCTCGACCCCGAGGCGTTGTCGGGCAGACAGGGCAATGCCCTGTCTTTTGGCAAGGTGCGCGAGCCTCTGCTGTTCATTACTCATCTGTGGCGCGCCTTCCACGCCGTCAACGGCCTGCACAAGCGCGGCTGGGATGACGAGTATGAGTACCGCAGCTTCAATTTCCAGTATGTCCGCAGCTTCCTGCAGCAGAATGCGCCTCTGGAAGCCCTTACCGTGTTCAACTGGTTTACCCCGGACGATGGGCCGTCCGAGCTTGTCAATGACGGGCTGGTGGCGCCGGAAATGACCATCCTGGGAATCTCTGGCCTGCACCATCTCATGATGTCCCTGGTGCACCAGACCTATACCTATGAGGTACACAATATGACCGCCAGCCTGGATCTGAGCCAGGAGCTGGCCTTGCTGCAGGCTGGGAACCATGAGCAACTCCTCGAGCGTCTCAATGTGTTGCTGATGGCCGGTTCCATGAGTGGCGAAATGAAGCAGCTGCTGCTCGACTATATCAACGATCACAGCAGTACAGTGCCGGATACACTGGTAAGGAACCTGATTTCCCTGGTTGTCACTTCATCTGAATACGCAGTGCAGCGGTAGGGGCAGGGTGAATAAAATGGACAGACGCCGGTTTCTGCGCACCTCCCTACTCGGGGCGGCGAGCTTTTCGTCGCTACCGGCATTGCTGGGACTGGGGCGGGAGGCGAGGGCTGCCGGTTCCGCTGGTGGTTACAAGGCATTGGTATGCGTGCTCCTCGAAGGCGGCGCCGATGTGTTCAATATGGTGGTTCCCCAAGGTGGGGCCGCCCATGCTGCCTATCGGGATGTAAGAGGTGGTATGGCCCTGGAAAGTACGGCCTTGCTCGGGATCAGTCCCGCCAGTTATCAGGATGGCGTGGCCTATGGCTTTCATCCAGGCATGAGCCGTATGCAGCAAATGTTCAATCAGGGAAAACTGGCCGTTGTCGCCAATACGGGAACCCTGGTGCAACCAGTTACCAGGGCGGATGTTCTCAGCGGCGCCCCTGTGCCTAACCAGCTTTTTTCCCACAATACCCAGCGTGATCAGTGGATGACCGCCAACGCGGCGGTGCGGCAGAAGGCGGGTTGGGCGGCGCGGATGGCGGATGTGTTCGATCCGGATGAGCCTTTGTTCAATTTGACTTCCGGCGGCAAGAATCTGATGCAGCAAGGCGGCGCCCAGCGGGCTTTCGAGTTCGATGGCGGCGTTATCTACGCCTTCGACGACTATTACGCCTTTCGTGATGATGGCGCGCTCGGCGAAACCTACCGGCAGTTGCTGCAGCACAACGCCGGGGATGCCAACCGCCTGAGCAAAGCTTTCGCCAACAGCCGCATCCATACAATGGAGCTGTCCAATGCCCTGTCCGGCATTCTGGATGCTGCGCCGGATTTCAATAATTTTTCGACAGGTGTCCATGAGTCGGGAACGCCTTTGGGCACCCAGCTGCGTGCGGTTGCGCGTATGCTGTCGGTGCGAGATCAACTGCCGGACCGGCCCCAGCGGCAAGTGTATTTCGTCAACTATCATGGCTGGGATACGCACAACACGCCTCTGGATGGCGGCAGTCATTTGGTGGATTATCTGGACAAGTCGTTGGGGACTTTTCAGGATGCCCTGGCGCAGCTCGGGCTGGAGAGCCAAGTAACCACCTTTACCTGCTCTGATTTTGGCCGTTCCATCGTTCCCAATGGTGCAGGCACGGATCATGGTTGGGGTGGGCATGCCTTCGTGATGGGTGGGGCGGTAAAAGGTGGCGACATATACGGGCAAATGCCGCAGATCCGCAAGGACTCTCCTGACGCCATCGGCGGCCGGGTGGTGCCGGCAATTTCCGTAGAACAATATTTCTCCCGCCTGGCCACCTGGTTTGGCGCATCTTCTGCGGATCTGGATGTGATTTTTCCCAACCTGCAGAGCTTTCCCGGCGCAGATCTTGAATTTATGGATCTGGACATGATTTTCTCCAACGGGTTTGAATAGCGGGAATAGTACGCCCGACCGATTCAAGCCATCCTTCGCCAGAATGGCGAATTGATCAGAACTTTCCTAAAGAATCCCGCCTTTTTGCCGATAACTTCCCATGTAACTTGATTGGGAGGAAAGAACCTTGTCCAGTGTATTGGCGCCACAAATAGAGCGTACAGAAGAAGAGCTGCAAGATACTGGTGCGCAAATCGGCGCCTGTATGGTGAAGTCCGGATTACTGTCGGAAAAAGATTTGCGCTATGCCCTGCGCGTCCGGGAAAAGATGGGCAGAGAGTATCCCCTTACCAAAGTGCTGCAGGAACTGGGCAAGCTGGATGATGAAAAACTGCGGAAAGTGCAGAACCAAAGCTGTCTTTCCCTGCCCCTGGGTGCCATGCTGGTAGAGCTGGGTCATCTTCGGCCCCAGGAGTTGCGCGCCGCCCTGGCCATGCTCAAAGAACCTGCATGGAAAGGAAAGCAGTTGGCGGAATTGCTGGTGGCGCAGCAGATGGTGCCGGAGCACGTACTGTTGAAGGTCATGGCCGACCAGCTTGGCTATCCCGTTATTCAGCTCAAAGGAAATGAAATAGACAAGACACTGCTCAAGCAAGTCAATGTCGAGTGGTGCCGGCGCCATCTCGTGGTTCCCGTGGCGAAAAAGGAAGAGGGGCTTCAGGTGGCTTTCGTCGACCCCTCTGATACCGTCGCCATGCAGGCAGTTGAAGCGGCTTTCGGCAGCAAGATTTTGCCCGGTGTTGCTTCGCGGCGTGGTATCGAAGAGTTTCTGTCCCAATATGAGCGGGAGTCCAGAACCAGCACTGCCGGAGGGGCTGGCAGCAAGGTGGATCAGCATGAAACCAGCCTTCTGGTGAGCCAGTTGATCTCCGATGCGATCAAAAAGGATGCCAGTGATATCCACATTGAACCCATGCGGGATCATATTCGGGTGCGGATGCGCTGTGACGGAATCCTGATGCAGGACAGGGAGTTGAGCAAGGATGTATTGCAGGCGATTACCGGGCGTCTCAAAGTGCTGGCAAAAGCCGATATTGCCGAGCGCCGCCGCCATCAGGGCGGAGGGTTCAAGTTTCGGGATGGTGAAACCGGGCCGGAATGTGACGTCCGGGTTTCTTTCTACAAGACTATCTATGGCGAAAAGATCGTACTGCGGCTACTCACCCGCATGGCGTCCATGCTGGACATTACGGATGCGGGTATGGCGCCGCGCATGTTGCAGCGGTTCATGGATGATGCGCTGGAAATACCCAGTGGCGTGATCTTGATCACCGGGCCTACCGGATCAGGCAAGACCACCACCTTGTATGGCTGCGTAAATTTCCTCAATGACAGTGAGCATGCCATCATCACCGCAGAAGACCCGGTGGAATACGTCATCGAAGGCATTGCCCAGTGTTCTCTCAATGACAAGATCAATCTTACCTTTGATGAGAGCTTGCGCCATATGGTGCGGCAGGATCCTGATGTGATTGTGCTGGGAGAAGTGCGTGACCGATTTTCCGCAGAAGCAGCGATTCAGGCGGCTCTTACCGGGCACAAGGTGCTTACCACCTTCCATACCGAAGACAGCATCGGGGGTCTGCTGCGCCTGATGAACATGAATATCGAGACTTTTCTCATCTCTTCCACTGTGGTTTCGGTTCTTGCCCAGCGGCTGCTGCGGCGGGTCTGCCTCCATTGTGCCGAGAGCTATCGGCCGACCACGCGGGATCTGCAACGGCTGGGAGTCCGCGCCGATGATCTGGCGGGCGCAGACTTCAAGCAGGGCAGGGGTTGTCATCACTGTCACTATACGGGATACAGCGGGCGCATCGGTGTATTCGAGTTGCTGGTGCTCAATGAGCCGGTGAAGGATGCCATCCTCAATCGCAGGACATCGTTCGAAATCCGGCGCATCAGCGTAGAAACATCCGGACTTATTACGCTTGTCGAAGATGGCCTGGCCAAGGCGGCAAGAGGAGAAACCAGTATTCATGAGGTATTGCGCCATCTGCCGCGGTTGTCGCCGCCGCGGACCCTGAATGAAATCAATCGTCTTGCCGGCATACCGGAATAATTCTGATCCGGTAGTCAAATGCTACATCCACTGATCGCCGGATTGACAAAGAAAGGAGAGTTGGAACCATGAGTAAATCGCTGAAAGAAATGGTTGAGGAACAGATGGAGTCCGGCGGGCTGGAGCTGCCGATATTCAATCAGGTTGCCCTGGATCTGCAGCGCATGAAAAATGAAGATGACGTGCAGCTGAACCAGATCATTGTTGCCATCATGACAGACCCCGCACTTGCGGTGCGGATTCTCAAAGTGGCGAATTCGTCATTCTATGGCGGCCTGAAAGAAGTAAGCACCATACAGCAGGCGGTGATCCGCCTGGGGCTGGAGCAGGTTGCCAATATCGCCTTGATGAGCGCCCAGGCTGCGGCGCATGATGCGCAGCAGCAACAACTCAAGGATCGCATGCCGGGTCTGTGGGAGCATGCCTATGTTTCGGCCATGGGTGCGCGCTGGCTGGCCAAGGAAGCGGGGTTGCGGGATCGGGCGGAAGAAGCTTTTCTAGCGGGATTGCTGCATGATGTGGGAGAGTTGGTATTGCTGAAAATACTGGATCAGCATGCAGGCGATGCAGATGTTCCGCCCTTGACCGATGCGCTGATCAACGAGGCGCTGGAGGTGTTGCATCCGGAGCTGGGGCACCGGCTCATGACCGTCTGGGAACTGCCGGGCATCTACGCCGATGTGGCGAGAAACCATCATCAGTCTAACCTGGAAGAGGCGGATGCCCTGCGGGCCATTGTGCGCCTCGTGGACGGGGGTTGTTCCAAGGTGGGTGTGGGGCAGCGCGCCGATGAGCAGCTGATCCTGTCATCCCTTCCGGAAGCCGCCTTTCTCGACCTGAACGAAATTCAGTTGGCAGAATTTGAGGTGGTGCTGGAAGATGTGCGCAGTCAGGCAGGTACGCTGCTTTGAGCAATCCCTTCTCGGGAGCTGCCCCGCGAGTGTGCCTAGTTTCCGAAAAAGCGGCCCAGAGTTTTGTTTAACCAGCCTTTTTTCTTGTTCAAAACCTTGTTGGCATAGGGCACATAGTGCTTGTCTTCGTTCTTGATGTGATTGGTCAGCCAGATTTGCAGCTCGGACATCAGTTTTCGCGTAATGTCCTGCCCTTTTTCGTGTTGCTCTTTGTACTTGCTGATATGTGATATAAAGGTTTCATGAACTTTCTTGTGAGAATCTGAAAGCGGGTAGCCTGCCTGTCTCATCAGGTCTTCTTCAAATGCAAAATGGGTCACCGTGTAATCAACTAGCCCCATCAATATCTGCGTTACTTTTTCATGATCTTTCTCTGAATGGGCTTCATCCAGGTCGTTGATATAGTCCACGATACGCCGGTGCTGCCCGTCAATTACATCAATTCCAACATTCAGGGATGGATCCCATGTCCAGTAACTCATTATTTTTTTCCTCTTTTTGTTCTGCGAAAAGATAGGGTTCGATGATCTGTGATGCAGGTGCTGCATTATAGCGTCTCTATCGCTTTGCAGAAGCCAATGGCTTAACCCGGAAAATTCATGAATTCCACGCGCCCTCGCTTGTTTCTTGTTTCCACAAGGAATTTTCTTCATTTTCCCGTAATCATGGATACGGGACGCCTTCAGAAAATCCCTTGTGAAAACAATATCCTGCGCGATCATCGCGTGAATTCATGAAATTTCCGGGTTAGTTTCCTGCCAACTCTACCAGCCGGGAGGTGGAATATGAACCCTTTTTGCAGATTCTGTCACGGTAAGAGGAGAGTCGGCCGGGCAGCGTTTGAAGAAGCCGCCTCGTTATTCCCGGGTTTTTGTCCGGAAAAAATTCCAGACCTCCGTGGTCATCTCAATATCGTGATTCTGCCTGTTGAAATAGCGCTCGAACAGTGCGGAATACCGCTCCCTGATACTCGGTGCGGAATGCCCGCCGCCGATAACTTCATATAGAACCACTTCCGTTCCTTTCATCCCGTTTGCGTAGGTGTATCTTGTTACTTGGCTGCCGTCGTTGCTGTCCAGATCGGGAAAGCTGTAGGAAACAGGCGTTTGATCCGTATGGTTGGTCGCTTTCCAAATGTTTACGGATGCGGCGGTTGAATAAACGCTTCCATGATCGGGGTTTGGCGGGCTTGACAGGATGCCGCCATCGTAGGGCAGATGATTGTCGTCGGTGCCGTTCAGAAATAGCACGGAAACGGGAAGTGCAGGCGGCCTGCATTCAGAATGGTCGGGCATGGCGGCGGCTACCGCAGCGACGGCGGCGATCCGGTCAGGCAATTCCACCGCGAGCCGCAATGCCATGAGGCCGCCATTGGATGTTCCAGAAGCATAGATGCTGCCCGGCTCAATATTGTATGTTGCGGAAAGCAGATCGATCAGCGCCGAAATAAACCCCACGTCGTCAGCGGTAGAGTTGACGGAAGCGTTGGCCCGGCAATCGTTCCAGGTAGGTTTTGCATATACGCCGTTCAAGCCCTCAGGATAGACAACGATGAATTTTTCGCTGTCGGCAAGATCCATCCACAGCTTGTAGGGCGTTTTGTGCCCGCTTTCGCCGGTCATGTCTTCAATGGAAATACCGCCGCCATGTAGCTCGAATACCAGTGGCAGGCTCGCAGCTCCCGGTTTTTCAGGGATATATATTGCGTATCTCCTGGTCACGCCATTGAGGGAGATGCTTTCGGTTGCAAGCCCCGCCCTGCGGGTTTTTTCCGTTTCACAAAGGCTCCGGCAGCCCGTGGTTGCCGGAGCAATCGCCACCAGTAACAAGATGGCCAACGGGGCTGTCATCCTGCGGATAATTCTTTTTTCATCCATACATCACAGCCATGGTGATTTGTTCCATCCAGCGGATTGCGCAAGCGCGTGAAGCCAAGTTTTTCGTACAGGGAGATTGCAGCTTTCATGCTCGAAAGGGTATCCAGATAGCACTGTGTATAGGGCACCTCTATTAATTCTGTTTGAGCAGATTCGTGCATGAGGGCAGTGAGAACAAGGCGAAGATCGCAGCAAATAGCCTGTTATTTGCAAGATTTTCAACGAAGTTATCGCTGCCCTCATGTGCGTAGATGCCAATCATGAATTAATAGAGGTGCCCTATAGCCCATGTCTTTCGCGTGGGCGAGGCATTTCAGGGCCAGCGCCTCCC
>JALWMK010000055.1 GCA_027083925.1 Sedimenticola sp.
ACGGTGGTCTTTCCTGCGGTTCAGGAATCCCGGGTCTATGCCTTGCCCGATGCGCCCCTGACACGCATGGTGCTGGAGCCGGGTAATCGTTTTCAGGACGAAAGCGAGCAGGAGTTCGTGGTGCTGGAGGTGGTGGAAAAAGCGGGTTTACTGTACTACAGCTGTAAGGATGCCGAAGGCAAACAGCTTGATGTAAGTGAGATTGCCATCAGCCCGCATTTGCAGATGAACCGCCCGCAGGAGAAATTTCTTGCCGGGCGCATCGATCGTGATATCTGGTTCGATTTGCGTTACCAATCCTGGCAGCAGGCGGCTGCAGGAGTCCGCTCTGCCGTGCACGGCCTGATGGGGCCGCGTATCAGCCTGATCCCACACCAGCTGTACATTGCCCATCAGACAGCCCGGCGCCTGATTCCACGGGTGTTGCTGGCCGATGAAGTGGGGCTGGGCAAGACCATAGAGGCGGGGCTGATTCTGCATCGCATGCTGCTCACCGGCAGAGTGAAGCGAGTGTTGTTGCTGGTTCCCCAATCCCTGCTGCACCAATGGCTGGTGGAAATGCTGCGTCGTTTCAACCTGCGTTTTTCCCTGTTTGATGAAGCGCGCTTTGCCGCATCGGTTTCGGACAACCCCTTTGCCGACGAGCAGCTGGTGCTGTGCAGTGTGGATTTTCTGTTGTCCACACCCCAGATTGCCCGCGCCGCCCTGGAGGGGGAATGGGATCTGCTGATTGTGGATGAAGCCCATCACCTGCGCTGGACGGAAGAGGAGTCGAGTCTCGAATATGATCTGGTCGAAGCCCTGGCGGAACAAGCCTTGGGCGTGTTGTTGCTCAGCGCCACCCCGGAACAGCTGGGCCGGGTGGGGCATTTTGGCCGCCTGCGTCTTCTCGATCCCCACCGCTACCCGGACTATGCCGCCTTTCTGGCTGAGGAGCAGCGCTATCAGCAGGTGGCGGATCTTGCCGCCAGCCTGCTGGATGAACAGGATTTGAGTGCAGCACTACAAAACCTGCTGGAAGAACTGCTGGGGGATGTGCAGAACCTGGATGCCCGACAGATGGTGCAGCACCTGGTTGACCGCCATGGGATCGGGCGGGTCATGTTCCGCAATACCCGGCATACCGTAAAAGGCTTCCCCCGGCGGGAACTGCATGTCACCCGCCTGGACTGGCCCGCCGCCTATGCAGCCATAGAGGATGCCCAGGCGGCGCTTACCCCGGAACGGGAAGTGGAGAACTGGCTGGATTTTGATCCCCGCCTGCCCTGGCTGGTGGAGCGGCTGGAAAAACTGGCGCCGCAAAAGCTGCTGCTGATCTGCGCCCACAGGGAAACCGTGCTGCAGCTGCAGACCTGGCTGCGCAGCCGCCATGCCATCCATGCTGCGGTGTTCCATGAAGACATGGAAATCGTTGAGCGTGACCGGGCGGCGGCGTATTTTGCCGATGCGGAAGAAGGCAGCCAGATCTTGCTGTGCTCGGAAATCGGCAGCGAGGGGCGCAACTTCCAGTTTGCCCGGCACCTGCTGCTGTTTGACCTGCCCCTGCAGCCGGATCTGCTGGAGCAGCGTATCGGACGACTTGATCGCATCGGCCAGGGGCAGGTGATTGATCTGCACCTGCCGGTGTTTGCCGCCAGCCCCGTGGAGACTTTGTATCGCTGGTATCACCAGGGGGTAAATGCTTTCTCTCATCCATCCGCTGTGGCGGTAAGCTTGTATGAAGAGCATGAAATGCTGCTGCATGAGGCGCTGGTAGAGCCAGCCATGACCCAGGCGCTGGTCAACAGGGTGGCGGCCAGAAGACAGCAGCTTGAAGAGGCGCTGTCCAGGGGAAGGGATCGCCTGCTGGAGCTGCAATCCTGTGACCCGGAAGTGGCCGCGGCGCTGGTGGCGCAGCTGGAAGCGATGGAGCCGGACGCTGCTGTGACGGCATACATGCATCAGTACTGGGATGCGTTTGGTGTAGAGCATGAGCCGGGGCCGGGCCAGTCTCTGGTGCTGCACCCCGGAGAACATATGCGCCAGGAACGGTTTCCCGGTTTACCAGAGGAGGGCGCCACCGTCACCTTCTCCCGCTCGGATGCGCTGGTGCATGAAGACCGTCTGTTTCTCACATGGGAACATCCCATGGTGCGTGGTGCCATGGAAGAGCTGACCAGCAGTGATCTTGGCAGTGCCGCATTCGTCGTGCTGAATTCCGGCCCGCTGCCCCCGGGCACCTTGCTGCTGGAGCTGGTTTTTGTTCTCGGCTGCACCGCTCCGGGTGAGCTGGAAGCCAGCCGTTACCTGCCGCCCACGGCTATCCGGTTGTTGCTGGATCGCAAGGGCAACGACTACGCCCATGCCCTTCCACCGGAAAAGCTGCGGGGCAAGTCATTGCATCGTGACCGGCAGACTGCCAGTCAGGTAATCAAATCACAGGCGGATTTGCTGCGCCAGCTGTTGCAGCGCGGCGAGCAGTTGGCGGCGGTGAAGGCTGATGGGCTCGTTGCCGAGGCAGTGGCGGCCATGCAGTCTGAACTGACGGAAGAGCAACAACGCCTGCAGGCGTTGAGTGATGGGGCGGCAGCGGAAGAATTGCAGATACTTGGCGAACGGCAGTTGCTGTTGCAGGAATACCTGCCACGCGCCCGCCTGCGTCTGGATGCGGTGCGCATGATAGTGCGCGCCTGACGACCCTGCAGTTGCTGGTGTCTATTTTCCCTGCTGGGCGTCCTGGTAACGCTGTACCAGTTCATGCACCAGCGGTGTGCAAACGATCTTGATGGCAACATCCAGCTGGCCTCCGGGGATCACCATGGTATTGCGTCTGGACATCCAGGAGCCATCGATCTGCTTCAGCAAGTCAGGGAAATAGAAGCGTTTTGGTTCGCGAAAGCGAATCACCACGATGCTTTCGTTCAGCGAAGGGATCTCCCGCAGCTCAAACGGGTTGGAGGTGTCCGACAGGGGTACGCGCTGGAAGTTGATGTCGGTGAGAGAAAACTGCGGAGTGATGTAGGTAATGTAGTCCGACATGCGTCGCATGATGGTATGGGCAATCGATTCTGGAGAGTGCTTTTTCTGATGTGTATCGCGATGAATTTTCTGTATCCATTCCAGATTCACCACCGGAACCACGCCAATCAGCAGATCCACCCACTGGGCGATGTCGATCCCGCGTATCTTGCGGCTTTTCATTTTCTTGCGCCGCTTGATGATCACCGGATTATGGGATGCGGACAATTGCCGCTGGCTCCAGGAATTCTCTGCGCAGCCGCCATGCATGCCGTCATAGAACAATAAATCCGTACCCGTGGGTATTTCCTGCCAGGGCGTGAAAGATCCCGCTGGTACGCTATATACCTCTGCCAGCTCCTCAGTTTCTGCATAGCGGCGGCACAGGCCGGTGCCAGAGCGGGAATACTCACGAAACAGCCCTTCCAGACGGTCGAGAAAATTGGCTTCCGGGGAAAAATGACTCAGGCAGCTGCCCTGCTCAATAGACTGGGCGACAAAATGGCGCATGCCTTTGCGGTCATACCGCCGGAAACTGTTGCCGTCGATGCGAAAGGCGGTAATGCCTTCTCGTTGAAAAATGGTATCAAAAATATGCCGGAAGGTGGTGGTTCCTGCTCCAGAAGAGCCAGTGACTGCAATAATCGGGTGTTTGTGTGACATGGCATTGAACCGTTGTTTGCAAAGCCGGTTGCTATATATAGCACACTCCCAAAACCATGCCAAAAAACAGGAATTTCCGGGCGGCCGATTCCGGTTGGGGTTCAACATTCTGTACACCGTACAAGGACGTACGGCCATTCAGAGGCCGCCCGCAGGGAGCCAGCCAGGCATCCCGGTACTGTGTGGCGCCCTTGGCAAGGGCTGGGCCAACCCCTGCGGGGCACGCCTTGCCCCGGAACGCCTGGCTGACTTCGAATGGGGTTTTGTTGCTGTTCGTCTTAGTAAGTCATTGAATATGGGGGAAAGATAAAATCACACTTTTGTCCTTCCGGGTTACTATTTGTCATGCCTGCGGGTAGAGGTGCTATACGGCAAACCAGACAAGGGTCACAGTATGGCCGGAGTATATGCTGCGACAATCACCAGTTATCTTCCTGAACCCACGGATTCAGGGTCTTGACATGGGCGAGATCAAGATGAATGCACAACCCGCCGATTGCTTTGGTGAAAGAGCGGCCTGCCTGTTTTGCCGCCGTTTTTTTAGTGATGACCATTCCATGTTCCTTCTCCGGTATGACGAAGACCGGATTATTTGAGGTGCCCATATGCCACATTTCAGAAAGTTGTTGCTGGGGGTGTTTATCCTGGCGTTTTCCACAAATGCCTTCTGCGCGCTCGGCGGCTCCATGCAGCTACGTGATACACATGAACATTTTTTTGAGGCGCGTGACAAGAGGTCTGATGCAGTGTTGCCGGGCGTCACGAATCAGCATGTGGGCAAGATTGGGGTCTACGAAAAAGAGGTAAAGATCCCCTCATATGATGAGAATAATAGTACGCATGTACTGATTACAGAAAGCAATGGAAATTGGAATTCCACGGTGCTGAATGATCCCGGAAAAAAGCACTTTTATATTGCTCCCGGCTATTACGATATGAGGATAAACCTGAAGGCAAGCGGTACCGAGAAGGACAGGAGAACGCTGAGTCTTTACAACGGAAATGATGACCATCCTGCATCACTGCCTGATAGCCAGGTGGCGAATGTGTGGTTTCATCTGGTGGATGCAAACTACTGGATCATTGACAGAATGGCCAACCTTGACAGAAACGTCAATCCGTCCATGAGGCTGCAGCGGTCAAGCCACAATATTATTAACAGATGGCATGGAAGGAACATGAAATATGGCCTTACCATCTATCCTTTTTCAGATTTTAATACGGTGCAAAACAGTTATTTCAATCAGGCCACGCCAGAGGGGATCATCACCGACTGTATTGGTCTGGCATTGGCGAATGCAAACACCCAGGACACGGTGACCAGAGGCACGAAGGTTATCAACAACGATTTCAGGAACATGACCGATGGTATTCAGCTCATAAAAAGCACATACATTGCAAACGGAAATCCCTCCTATCCCGGGACGATTATCTACGATAACAGAATATGGATGGATGAGGACAGCTACAGCGATGGAAACTATGCGGAAGACGGCTTCAGCCACGACCCGGATTCGCTGTATATGCTGGGAGAAAACGCCTTGGACTTCAAGGCGGCTTCAAATGATCCGGATGCTCCGGTTCTTGTCAAGAGTAACATCATGTGGGGGTATCGGCAGGCGGATGATACTACGCCCACCAATGCCGGAGGGGCCGGGACAGCAATATCGATTACCAGGCATAG
>JALWMK010000056.1 GCA_027083925.1 Sedimenticola sp.
CAGCCCGTCATCGAGGGGATGATAGAAGCGGCAGCGCTTCTTGCCAACGAGATCGAGTGTGGCCAGTGCAAGGCGGATTTCTCCGTGGGCCTTGAGGAAACCTTTGTATCCCGGGTATTGATTACAGGTACGGATGTGCTGGCGTCAGGGCAACGCATGTCTTCCCTGTCGTTGCAACTGGACGGGCCGTTGCAGCGCCAGAGTGTCAAATTGAATGTGGATCATAAACAGGGTGAACTGAGATTCATTGCAACCGGTGCCTATCTTCAGGAACAGACTGCCTGGCAGGGGGAGATACAAACCCTGGGGCTGGAGGCCGGAGAGATCGGCAACTGGAAACTGCAGCAGAGCGCCAGCCTGTTCGCCTCCGCCCGGGAGATCAAGCTTTCCCCCCTGTGTCTGCAGGATCGGCAGGCACTGCTTTGTGTGCAGATCCGGCGTGGCGAGGATGCAGGCAAGGCCAAACTGACATTGAAAGACCTGTCCCTGGAGCGGGCGCGACCCTGGTTGCCGCCGGAGATCACGCAACTGACGGGCGCACTTAACCTGAACGCCACGGCGGATCTGGGCGCGGTGCCAGAAGCCAATATCGAGGCCACCCTGGAGCCGGGAGAACTTGCCTATCTGGGCCCGCAATCGAAACCCATCACACTCAAGTTGCATGAAGGAAAACTCAATGCGGTCTATGACCAGCAGCGGCTTGCCGTCCAGCTGACCCTGGGTCTGGGAGCTAACCTGTTGCAGGGAAAACTGCTGGTTCCCCGGGGGGCGCTGGATAAGAATCCGATGGAGGCGCCGTTGCAAGGTGATGCAAAGATCGTGGTCAAGAACCTGAGTCTGGTTACGGCCTTTGTTCCTGACATACAGAAAATCGATGGCAATATCGATGTGGCCCTGACCCTGGGCGGCCAGTTAGGAGATCCTCGGCTCAGTGGTCATGCCCTGTTGAAATCCGATGAAGTTGTCATCCCCCGGGCGGGGCTGGAACTGAAAGACCTGCTTGTCCAGGTAGAAGCGAAAGGCGGCGACCAGCTGGAACTGTCCGGTGTCGTCCACTCGGGGGAGGGGAAGCTGGATCTTCAGGGCAAAGTGCTGCTGGATGCCGAACAGGGCTGGCCGGCAAATCTCATGTTCAGGGGTGATAGGTTTCAGTTGGTGAATCTGCCCGAGGCCCAGGTTGTCATCACCCCGGATTTGAGCCTGGAAAGCAGCAGGGAGGTAATCAGGATTCGCGGAAAACTGGATGTGCCGGTGGCGCTGATTGAAGTCCATAACCTGCCAGCGGGCTCCCGGGATGTGTCAGCAGATGTGGTGGTTGTGAGCAAGGATGGCAGCGTCGAGGAAAAAACCAAATCAAGGATTGATGCAGAAGTGGCCATCACCCTGGGCGGGGATGTGCATTTCAGCGGCTTTGGTCTGGATGCAGATCTGGGTGGCAAACTGACCATCGATCAGAATCCGGGGAAAGTGGCTACTGCGAGCGGGGAGCTGAATATCGAATCCGGCAGCTTCCGTGCCTACGGGCAAAATCTGACTATAGAAAAGGGCAGAATTTCTTACGCTGGTGGCCGCATCGACAATCCCGGTCTGCGCCTGCGGGCAAGCAGAAAAACCGGTGATACCACTGTCGGTGTGGAAGTGGCGGGCACGGCCAGGAAACCGAAGATTTCCACCTTTTCCTCTGATCCGGATATGAGGGAAAAAGATGTGATCTCCATGCTGCTGACCGGCCAGAAAACCGGTGATCTGTCGGAAGCAAAAATCTATACCGGACGGCAGATTACTCCTGATCTCAGTGTGGGCGTGAACCTGGGTGCCGGAGAAGAGGGCAGTGAATTTGTGGCGCGCTACAAGCTGCGGGACAACGTGAATCTGGAGGGAACCAGCAGCGCCCGGAAAAGCGGCGCCAGCATCAATTACACAATTGAGCTGGAGTGATCAGGCTCCTCTCGATAGCTATCTTGCTCCAGTAGCCAATGACCTTCGGGAAAGCCCATTTTGCTGACAAATGCCTGCCAGCGCGGATCATGGTGCAGGTTTCTGAAATAGGTGTAGTTCATTTTCATCACCAGATTGGGGTCTCTTTGTGCATAAGCCGTTTCCAGCCACATGAAAGCGCTGTCCTCTTCCCCTCTGCAAGCATACAAGTAGGCCAGAGTAGTTGGATGTTGCAGGCCATACTGCCGGATGAATTCCTTCAACAAGCTATCGGCTTTTCTTTTTTGTCCCAAAGCAAAAAAAACGCAGTGCTGCGTATATAGCTTCCAGAATTCGTGTGGTTCTTTTTCTGATTCTGACAAGGCTTCTTGATATCTTCCCTGTCGCAGCAATATGAAACTGACGGTAGTGTGCTGAAGAGCGGCGTCTGGACTGACACGATTGTATTTGCCGATGGCGTTCAGGGCGTCTTCAAAACGGAACAACCAGCTATAGGGCACCTCTATTAATTCTGTTTGAGCAGATTCGTGCATGAGGGCAGTGAGAACAAGGCGAAGATCGCAGCAAATAGCCACGCTTGTTGAGAGGGACAGGTCAAACATCATGTCTAGGCTTGGGAGCTGCTTTGCAGCCGGGCGCGAATATCCGCTTTCGCCTGTTTCAGTATGGAATCCCGATCCAGGTTGTCCAGTATCTCCCGCACCACCAGCTTGGGGCCTCCTTCGCCCCAGGATTTTCCCTGAGCCAGATAGCGTTCGGCGGCCTGGCCCACGATCCAGGTGCTGTAGTAGGCGACAGCGCCCTGGGCGCCGCCAGTGATGAGTGTGGTCAACCCTGCCGAACCGAGCTTCAGGGCGGATGAGATGAAATGTACCGCCCAGACCGTGCCCATGAGCAGAAGCATTTGCGCGCCGATGGTTTTGACCAGTTCTCCGGCTTCGTTCTTTGTCAGAGGCAGTGCGTAGAGTTTGGACAGATGCACGATCATGCTCACATCCACCACGGCAGCTGCCACCAGGTCGGCGACGGGGACGGGATTGAGAGCCACGGCCACGCCCTTGGCGGTGCAATAGTTGCGGATGAGTTTTTGTCCCAACTCGCGCCGCGCCTTGAGAATACGCTCGCCCACCTGGTCGCTGAGCTGGCTGGCGAACAGGGAAGCGTTGAGCGCTGCCAGGGTTTTTCCTTCGGATTCGAGCACGGTCCACAAGCGCTCTTTCACCTGCGTTACATCTGCTGCGGGGTGCTGCCATTGCTCCTGCTCTTCCCCGGATTCATCCACGCGGATGATGAGCCGCTCTGCCGGATCAGCGCTGGCGAGGACGATGTTTTTCGGGTCAACAATGCCTTCTGCATGGCGGGTGATGGATGCGACCAGAGCTTCACGTTCTGCCGGACTGTAGCGGTCGCTCTTGTTCAGCACCAGGAGGATGGGACGGTGCTGTGCAGCGATGTCGCGCAGCGCCTGGGTTTCTGTTTCCGTAAGATCCGAATCCACCACGAACAGCACCAGATCGGCGCGCCCCGCCACTTCTTGCGCCAGTTGTTCCCGGGCTTCGCCGTCTACTTCGTTGATGCCGGGGGTGTCGATGAGAAACACGCCGCCATCTTCGTATTCCTGCCATTGGCCGCGTTCGGCCCTGGTGGTTTCGCCGTGCAGGGGGCTGGTGCTGAAGCGCTTCTCGCCCAGCAGTGCGTTGAGCAGGGCGGACTTGCCCACGCTCACCCGGCCGAATACGGCGATGTGCAGATGGCCGTGCTCCAGGCGATCCAGCATGGCCTGGACTTCTTCATAGTCCTGCAGCAAGGATTGGCGCACCTCTTCGGGAACCCGCGGGTCGTTGATCAGGGTGTCCAGGCTCTCCTGGGCCAGGTCCAGATGGTCTGTTTCGCTGCTGTCAGCCGTCTTTGCCGGCACGCCTGGCTTCCTGGAAAGCCAGTCGGGCATAGCGCGCTGCAGACGCTTTAATATCTTCACCAAGTTGATCCTCGAACTGGTTGGCTACCTGTAATGGGTGGAGTTCTCCGCGGCTGTCCAGGGATGCGGCAAGGCTTTTCCCCAGGGCATCGAAGAGGAAACCATATACGACTGCGTGCAGCAAGCCACCCGCAACCGTGCCGACGCCGGGGAAGGCCTTGAGGGCATTTCCGGCGATCGCCAGCAGCAGGGTGGTTTGCTTGCGCACCCGTTTTTGGATCAGCTCCAGGAGCAGATCCAGATCCACCTTGCGCACGGGTACATCATACAGCCTGGACAGATCCTTGATCATTTGCGTGGCGAGAAATCCCTGGATGAGAATGTCGGTACCCGGCGTCATGGCGGCGATGCCGCCGGCTACGGCCTTCTTGGCGTAGCTGGAAACCAGCTGCTGGGCTTTTTCCCGGCGGTGCAGCTGAAGTTCCTGATTGAGTTTTTGCCTGACCAGTACGAAAACCGAACTGTCGCGCAGGTTTTCCAGGGTGCCGGAGTGGCTGTCGATGATGCGTTGCAGAGCCTGTTGCAATGCTTCGATCCTGGCGGGTGTTTCCCGTTCCGCCTGTTGTTCGCTGCCATCGGGAAGAATGCGTGTGACCCGCTGCCGGCCGGCTGTGCTGATGGGCACTACCTCGGCCTTGCCCAGCTGATCCACCTTTTCCTGGAGATTGTGGCGGATGAGTTCCAGATCGGTAGCACTGTAGCGGTCGATCTTGTTCAGGGCGATCAGGGTGGGCTTTTCCAGCTTCAGCAGGGTTTCCAGCTCTTCCGCCTGGGTGCGCGTCAGGTCGCCATCCACCACATAGATCACGATATGCGCCCGCAGGGCTTCCTGGCGGGCGAGGATATCCAGCTTGCCGCCGCTTTCATCCAGGCCGGGCATATCGGTGAGTATCAACTCGTCACCGGCCGGGCTGCTCCAATGGTATTCGTCTATCTCTAGCGTGGTGCCGCCAGTGATGTGTGTCTGTACCTGAGTGTCGGGCAGCAGGGCCTTGATGAGGCTGGATTTGCCGCTGCTGATTTCGCCAAACAGGGTCACATGAATTTTTCCCGCTTCCCGGCGACGCTCCAGCTTGCGTAATTCCTGTTCCGCGGCGGAGGTGTCCAGGCCCTGTTCCCTGGCGGTCTCCAGGTGTTTGTCCAGGGTTTCCCGGTCGATGGGAGCCAGCTCATCCTCTTTCGCCAGCTGCTCTCCGGGACGCAGAATGCGCCACAGCAGCCAGCCGGACAGCAGGGAGAACAGCGCCAGCAGGGAGGCCACCGCGAGCTGCAGCCACAAGGATGCTTCGCGCAGGTTGTGCCAGATATTCACCAGGGTGTCAGTGAGCAAAATGCCCATGAGCAACAGGAACAGCAGGGCGATACCCGCGACCAGGGCAAGAATGAGGCGTAGGGGAGATTTGTTGCTCACGGGAACAA
>JALWMK010000057.1 GCA_027083925.1 Sedimenticola sp.
GTTGGTGGAGGCGGCGGGAATCGAACCCGCGTCCGCGAATCCTCCGCCTTTGGCTCTACATGCTTAGTCCGGTCTATTAAAATTTAGCCGTTTACCACCCGACGGACAGGGCGGTATAACGACGAGTCCGGTAAGAGTTTAGCGAATCCACCCCGGACGAGCTTCATCGCGATTCTGTGAGAATCGACGCTTCGGTTCCGGACGCACAGACACGGCTCCAGTGAAGCGGCACCCTACCGTTTCTTAGGCGGCGAGTGCGTAGTTGTCGTCGTTGGCAACTATCAGTTTGCAGATGGATTAACGAGGGAATCTACATCCTCGGCATGCACCTCAGGTTTTGCTATCCGCGTCGAAAGCCATGTCGCCCCCAAAACGCTATAAAATCCACATTGCTGCGGATCACCGACAGTGTAGTGTGCTGTCGGTTCCTGTGCAACAGAAATGGTGCCGGTTCGGAAAAAATCAAGAGCGCGCTGCGTTTTGTCACTGCGGCTTGCCGCTCATGTTCCTAGAATGTGGCTTTTGCAGGCAGGAGCGAGGATTAATGGATGTTTCCGATAGTGAGAAAAAGGCGGCGCGCTGGGCGCATGATCTGTTTGTGCTGAATGTGCTCTTTTTCCACCTGTTGCTGACGCCAGCTACAATCATGCTGGGTATTGGCCTGAAAGGGTTGCTGGTTCCTCTGACGGCGTCCCTGGCGGTTATTGCCTATATTTATTTTCGTCGGCAACGTGATCGTCGCTGGTTCGTGGCAGCCCACTGGCGGCTGGCGTTCAAGCGTTGCAAGCTGCTGTTGATTGGTTATGCGCTTACTGGGGCCATCCTGTTGCTGGCGGAATTGCTTACCAGCGGTATGCAAGATACGCATATGGCGAATATTCTGCTGACGGTGATAACCCGGATCGCCATTATGCCAACGTTGGTTCTGGTGATGGTGACGGTGGTGATGGAGGCTTCAGCGGCCGCGCTGGCGGGCAGGGGAGAGGTGCCGGACAAAATCAGGGATGAGTTTCCGCCCCAAGGTTGATCAGCTTTCTTCGTGTCCCGGCAGCGGAGGCAGGGGGCAATCCAGCAGGGAAGAGAAGGCACGCAGCAGTTCCAGCTCGGTAGCCGTCACTTCGCCGTCTGCGGCCACGCTGGCGGCGCAGGCCTTGAGCAGCTGGGGTTTGAGCAGGGGCTTGAGCTGGTTGAGCTTGCCCATTGCCTTGTCCAGCTGTTGCAGATCCAGTTCCGGTTCTTTCAGCAGTTTCAGGTTTTCCAGCCCCAGTTCGCGGGCTGCGGCTTCAAATGCCTGTCTGGTGTCTGTTTCGCTTTCATGGCTGTTGCGCACCAGGTAGCTGAGCATCATGGAGATTTCGCCATGGAGGCGGGAAAGCTGCTTGTAACGCCCGATACGGGAAATCTTGTGCTCGAAGCTGGCTTCCAGGTTATGCAGGATGATCTTCTGCAATGACCACTCGAAAGCGGTAATCTCGCCGTCCATTTCGATCAGTATGTCGAGGTTGTCCCGGAACAGGTGATATTGGCGGGTGGAGAGCTGGCGCAGGGCGGGCATGGTCAGGTCAACCAGAGCCAGGCGCAGCCGGGGTGCGAGTTGCCTGACGGCGCCCATGTATTTTTCGGTGAGTACGGCGACACCGGTATCGGCCTTGTCCTGCAGATGCCACATCTGCTTTTGCAGCATGCTGCGTTCCTCATCCAGCACCAGCGCATATATCAAAGCCCGGGCGCCGTAGGGTTCTGCGGCAGCTTCGTGCAGTTCACCGGGGAGATACTGCAACATGCGTTGGGCTTCGCGCATATTGCCGCCGTCTGGAGTGCCGGCCTTGCCGATATTGTCCAGCACGTTACTCAGGATTACACCACCCAGCGCCATGTCCTGGGGTGATATGCGAGGCTGTTCTCGTTGGTCTTCTTCGCGTTGTACATCGGCCAGGGAGGCCGATTCCGGCACAACGAACTTACCGTCCCAGCCGGGCTGGATCTTGCGAATGCGCTTATCCAGCGGCGGGTGTGTGGCGAACAGGGAATTGAACAGATGGGGCACGCCTTCTTCAAAATAAGCATGGCTGAGTTCTTCGGCATCGGGGTGGTTGATCAGCGCGCCCTGGGAGTCTCCGCCGATTTTTTTCAGCGCACCGGCAATGCCGTCGGGGTCGCGGGTGAACTGCACTGCAGAGGCATCGGCGAGAAACTCGCGTTGGCGGCTTACCGATGCCTTGATCAGATTGCCGAAGAATACCCCCACATAGCCCATGATCAACAAGCCCAGCCCCAGCACCACCAGGGGAACACCGTTGTTCTCCTTGCTGCTGCGCCCGCCAAATGCCCCCCAGCGAAAAACCAGCCGGCCAATAAGCGCTACCATGAGAATGCCGAAGAGGATGCCGATCAGCCGGATATTGAGCCGCATGTCACCATTGATAATATGGCTGAACTCGTGGGCAATAACGCCTTGCAGTTCGCTGCGGTTCAGTTTTTCGAGACAGCCCTGGGTGACGGCGACCACGGCATCGCCAGTGGTATAGCCTGCGGCAAAGGCGTTGATGCCGGATTCCTGATCCATGACATAGACCTGGGGGACAGGGGTGCCGGAGGCAATGGAAATTTCCTCGACGACATTCAGCAGGCGGCGTTCCAGCGGGGTTTTGGGATTGCCGGAAACCAGGCGCCCGCCCATCATTTCCGCCACGCTTTTGCCACCGCCGCGCAGGGTCAGGGTGCGGATCAGGCTGCCGAGGAGAATCACCGCTGTAACGCCCAGTCCGATGGCGGTAAAACGTGCCCAGTTGAATTGCTCCCAGAAGGTCATGGGAGTGTGATCCTGCACATAGTAATCGGTGGAATATTCTGCGAACAACATGATGAACAGGTTGGTCAGAACAACCAGCGACAATATGGCCAGAATGAAAAGAAAGATGAGCCAGCGCGTCTTGCGCCGGGCATCATCCTGGGCGGAAAAGAAATCCATGCAGTATCAGCTCAAAAGGAAACTTTTGGGGCCGCCTGCATCTCGGCGCTGTCTTCAAACTCCAGCAGGCTGGCATCGGTGGGATGGCCGAACATGGCGGCGAACACCACGGGCGGGAAAGTCTGCCGGTAGGTGTTATAAGCCATTACCCCATCGTTGAAGGCCTGGCGGGCGAAGGCGATCTTGTTTTCCGTGGTGGTCAGTTCCTCGCTGAACTGCATCATGTTCTGGTTGGCCTTCAGGTCGGGATAGGCTTCCATCACCATGTTGAAGCGGCTCATGGCGCCGGCTAGTGCTTGCTCGCTGCCCGCCAGGGCGCTCATGGCCTCGGCATTTCCCGGGTCGGCTGCGGCCTTGCCCAGTGCATTGGCGGCGGCGTTGCGTGCGTTGATCACGGCTTCCAGGGTCTCCCGCTCGTGCTTCATATAGGCTTTTGCGGTTTCCATCAGATTCGGGATCAGGTCATAGCGGCGCTTGAGCTGAACTTCGATTTGGGCAAAGGCGTTCTTGTAGCGGTTCTTCAGGGTGACGAGGGTGTTGTATATGCCGATGACATACATGACCAGGGCGGCGATGACGACCAGTATGACAATAGTGACGATAGTGCCGGTTCCCATAATTCTCCTCCTTTGTAGAGATAGGCTGACCGGGTCGATGTTAGCATGTAATGCTCGGCCAAAGCAGCATCCCGGCCGCGATTCGCGGTAGAATTCCACACTTTTCGTCATTCTTCGTCAGATCGTGCCCACAGCAATAGACAGCCTGAAAAACTGCATCGACCAGTGCCTGCTTGCAGACCGGCACAGGCTGCGCCGCCAGTTGCTAAACCTGTCCCGGCAGGTGCAGCAGGGCAGATCTGTGGATGCGGATATTCTGGCAGATATTGAACGGCGGCTGCAGGAGTCTGTATCCCGGGTGCGGGCGCGCCAGGCCAGCCTGCCGCAACCGCAGTACCCTCCGGAACTGCCCATCACCGCCAGGCTGGACGAAATCCGTGAGTTGATTGGCAAGCATCAGGTGATGGTGCTGTGCGGTGAGACCGGCTCGGGCAAGTCCACCCAGTTGCCGAAGATCTGCCTGGATGTGGGGCGGGGTGTGTTCGGCCGCATCGCCCATACCCAGCCGAGGCGTATTGCGGCGCGCAGCCTCGCCAGCCGCATTTCTTCGGAACTGGGTTGCGAGCTGGGCACGGCAGTGGGCTACAAGGTGCGTTTTCATGACCGGATCAGCCCAGACACTCATATCAAGCTGCTTACCGATGGCATGTTGCTGGCCGAGATACAGCAGGACAGGTTTCTGAATGAATACGACACCATTATTCTGGATGAGGCCCATGAGCGTAGCCTGAATATTGATTTTCTGCTGGGCTATCTGAAGCAACTTTTGAAGAAACGCCGGGATCTCAAGCTCATCGTCACTTCGGCCACCATCGATCCGGACAAGTTTTCCCGGCATTTTGGTGATGCGCCGGTGATCGAGGTGTCCGGCCGTACCTATCCGGTGGAAGTGCGCTACGCTCCTCCAGTGGAAGAGGATGACGGCGGTGAACGGGGTGATGCCGTCCAGCAGGCCATTCTGCATGCGGTGGATGAGCTCTCCAGGGAGGACAGGGGGGATATTCTGGTATTCCTGTCCGGCGAGCGGGAGATCCGCGAAACCGCAGAGTATTTGCACCGCCACCGCCTGCAGGTGACGGAAGTGTTGCCCCTCTATGCCCGCCTCAGCCCGGCGGAGCAGGGACGCATCTTCAAGCCGTCGGGGCAGCGGCGCATTGTGCTGGCCACCAATGTGGCGGAAACTTCCCTGACGGTGCCCGGCATCCGCCATGTCATCGATACCGGTTTCGCCCGTATCAGCCGCTACAGCCTTCGCAGCAAGATCCAGCGTTTGCCCATTGAGAGGATTTCCCGGGCCAGCGCCGATCAGCGCAAGGGGCGCTGCGGCCGGGTGGCGGAAGGTATCTGCATCCGCCTGTACATGGAAGAGGATTTTCTTTCCCGGCCCGAATTCAGCCAACCGGAAATCCAGCGCACCAATCTGGCCTCGGTCATCTTGCAGATGAAGATGCTCGGTTTCGGCGACATTCAGACCTTTCCTTTTCTTGATCCGCCGGACAGCCGCCAGGTCAAGGACGGCTACCGGGTGCTGGAGGAGATCGGCGCAGTGGATGGTCTGGGCAAGATCAGCAAGCTGGGGCGCAAACTGGCCCGTTTGCCCGTGGATCCCCGCATTGCCCGCATGCTCCTCGAAGCCGCCCACACCCATGCCCTGCGGGAAGTGTTGGTGATCGCGGCCGCCCTGTCGGTGCAGGACCCCCGGGATCGCCCCATGGACAAACGCCAGCAGGCGGATGAGGC
>JALWMK010000058.1 GCA_027083925.1 Sedimenticola sp.
CTCCTCTCCGGCAGCACGGGCGCGGTGAAGACGCCATGCAAATTCATCCATAATCGCTTTCTGCTGCAAGCCAAAGTAGCTGTCTGGCATAGGGGGATACTGTTCCAGCTCACCGGAAACAAAGAGCAATACCTCGCGCTTGTATTCCTTGAGCAGGGATACCGTGTCATATTCCGGGTGCCCCTGGAAAAACACGAAACGCAAGCCATCAGGGCTGGTGGCCAGATGCACCCCGATGTCCTGGCTCTCGACCAGTACCCGCAAGCCCGCTGCATCAAACTGTTCGCGGGTAACCGCATTCCAGCGCGAATGGGGAACATGGAAGCGGCTATTGACATCGCCGACCAGGGGGTGGGAGGCATCCACCACCTGATGCGGGAACACACCCCAGATCTTGTCTGGCTGGCGTACGCGGTGCAGCCCGTAACGAAATTGCATTACGGCATGGGTGGTCAGGCAGGAGCAAAGTGTCGAGGTCACATGTTCGGCGGCCCAGTCGATCACCTTGATCAGGGGATCCCAAAAGGGTTCGTTCGACAATTCCGGATCCATGGGCGTGGCGCCGGTGATGATCAGCGCATCCAGCCCTTTTTCCTGGATTTGCTCGAAGGATTCATAGTATTTGTCAACATGCTTCTGGCCCTTGGCGCTTCGCTCCAGTTCCGGCAGGGAAAATGGATGCACGAAAAACTGGGCAATAGGGTTGCTCTCCCCCACCAGGCGGAAAAACTGGCGCTCGGTCGCCTCCAGCGCCTTGTCCGGCATCATGTTCAGCAGACCGATATGCAACTCGCGTATATGCTGATGCATGGCGCGCCCGGTGGGCAGCACCAGCAAACCTTCCCGTTGCAGGCGTACAAAGGAAGGCAAGTCATTGTGTGCAACCAGCGGCATGGTCAATTCTCCCGGGCGATGGCCGTTTCCAGCAATTCAAGAAATTCCCCTTCCTTGCTTACCCGGGAGAGTTCCTGCGAGGTCACTGTATAACCTTTTTCGGCAATGGCCTCATAGCGGGGAATGCGCGAGTGGAACAGGCGTGGAAAAATCCAGCGGGTAAAATCATCCGGATCGATCTGCGCCGCATATTCCAGGTTATTGTCCTGCAGGTAGACTTGCAGTTCCTGCATCAGAAACTCCGGGCGGTAATACAAAGGCTTGGGCGCCGACTGAGCGCGGCTGATAAGCTGCTGCTCCTGCATCTCATCCGTGATTTTTATGTACAGGATGAGGGTATGGCCAGCCAACAGCTCGATAACGCCAGGATCATCCAGCTCACACAGGCTGCCACCCATGTCATTGATGAAGTGCTTGTAGCCATAGACTTCCCGAGCCTTGCGGATGAACTCAGGCACGTCATGCACGGCGGCGATTTCCGCTTCCCTGTACTGCGCCTGACGGCGCACAAAATCACCCAGGGGCACACCACCCTGTTCCGGGTTGCCCAGCTTGCCGACAAAGCTCAACACCGGGCCAAGATCATCCACCTTGATGTTGTTACGGATGTAGATCCAGTCACGGCGCAGCAGGTCGCGCAGAAAAGGCTGCTGCATGGCCTGGGCCTTGACCAGATCCAGTATCAGCTCATCCAGGTAACGGGTGCCGATGCGGTAGTCTCCCGAATAATGGAACCAGTCATGCTTGCGCAGCATGTTGGAGATATAGGTCTTGCCCACACCCGACATGCCCAGCAAAGTGATTTTCTTGTGCTCCCAGGCACGAAAAGATTCAACAGTAAACTTCACATCTGGTGTCCAATTGCAAGGCCGATGCCTTATTATACCGAGGTATGCCAAAGCAAGTGAATCCATACTGGAAAATACACGGCTGGTTCAGCGCCCAGCTGGAGAACACCCGCCTGCACCTGGCCCGCCCCGATGCCATGATTCAGCTTGCAATCATTGGCTTGCTCACTGGCGCCCTGGCGGGGCTGGTCATCGTTGCCTTCCGTCTGTTGGTGGAACAAACGCAGCTGTGGCTGCTTCCCGGGGACAGCCCGGAAGCCTACGAACTGCTGCCTCATTGGGCAATACTGACATTGCCTTTGGCAGGTGCAATCTTGCTGGCGCTGATGTTTCGCTGGCTGGCCAAAGGACTGTACGTTCTGGGCGTTGCGCGGGTGCTGGAGCGCATGGCTTATCATCAGGGCCATCTTGGCCCGCGGGAGTTCCTGTTGCAGTTCTTCGGCGCCGCCATCGCCATCGTCAGCGGCCATTCCGTAGGCCGTGAGGGACCGCATGTCTACCTTGGCGCCGCTGCCGGCAGCCTTCTTGGACAATGGCTCACCTTGCCCAACAACGCCATACGCACCCTGGTGGGCTGTGGAACGGCAGCGGGGATTGCCGCCTCTTTCAACACCCCTCTGGCCGGGGTCATTTTTGCCCTGGAAGTGGTCATGCTCGACTATCATCTTGCCAGCTTTATCCCCGTTATCCTGGCGGCCGTGACCGCCACCATGATGTCCAACGCCATGCTCGGCAGCGAAGTCGCCTTTACCATGCCCGCCATGGCGCTGGGAGGCTTGTCCGAGATTCCGCTGGTGATTCTGTTGGGGCTGGTCGCCGGCGTAGTATCTGCCAGTTTCACTCATCTGGTACAGGTTGTGGCGACAAATACCCGTAACCTGGCGATCTGGTGGAAGGTGCTGCTGGCGGGTGTTATCACCGGTCTGTTGGGGCTGGCGGTGCCGGAAATCATGGGCATCGGCTATGACACGGTAAATGCGACCCTGTTGGGGGGCTACGGCGCGGTTTTCCTGCTGTTGCTGATGAGTGCAAAACTCATCGCCACCAGCGCCTGTGTGGGACTGGGCGTACCCGGCGGCATGATCGGCCCCGCCCTGTTCATCGGCGCCACACTGGGCGCAAGCATGGGGCAACTGGCGCAACTGTGGGTGCCCCACCTGGATACCCAGGTGGGATTTTTTGCCATGCTGGGTATGGGCGCACTCATGGGCGCCAGTTTGCAGGCACCCTTGGCAGCGCTGACAGCGTTGCTGGAGTTGACCAACAATCCGCAGATCATCATGCCCGGAATGCTGGTGGTGATCATCGCCGGGCTTACCGCCAGCCAGGTGTTTGGGCAGGAATCCCTGTTTATCACCATGCTCAAGGCCAGAGGGCTGGATTACCAACAAAACCCGGTGCTGACCGTATTGCGGCGCATGGGTGTCGCCAGCATCATGGACAAGCAATTTGTCCGCTCACCCCAGGCCATCAACCCTGCGACAGCCTGGGAGCTGTTGAAATCCAAACCAAAATGGATCATCGTGACGAAAGACAACACCCCGGCATTCATCCTCTCCGGCATCAGCCTTGCTGGATATCTGGAGGCAGAACAGGAACAGGAAGAAATAGACCTGATGGAAATCCCCGGCACCCGCTTGCAGCTGGCACCTGTTCATCTGCATGAAACATTGCAGGAGGCGCTGGAAAAGCTGGACAAGGGAGAGGGCGAAGCCCTGTACGTCCGGCGCATGTCCGCCCCCGGCATCTGGCGCGTCTATGGCATTCTGACACGGGAACAGATCGAATCGGCTTATCAGTTATAGCGCCAGGCAATGGTTTTTCCGCGTTCCCCGAATTCATACAGCATTAAGCCAAAAAGGATCAGCGCCGTGCCTGCCACCACCGGCCAGGTCAGGGCTTCTCCGTTCAGCCAGCTTCCCAGCCACAGCGCCAGGATGGGCGTCATCAGGGTGAGCAGTGCTACTCGCGTGGCGTCCACATGGCGCAGTACATAGAAAAATGCGGCGAAACCAAATACCGTGGCGATAACTCCGAGATACAAAATCGCCCACCCCGCCCGAGCCGGGATCTGTTGCGGCCAGGGTTCTTGCAGAATCCACCAGGTCAGCAGGTACAAAGGCACCGCCACCAGCAACCCGCCCGCCGTAATCTCCAGGCCATGCGCCTGATAATCAAGGTATTTGGTCCAGACGGTACTGGCCGAATGCAGGGTTACAGAACACAACAAGGCAACCACACCGTACCAGGCATTTTCGGAAAAGTGCAGGCTGCCGTAGAAAACCACCACCAGCCCCGTAATCCCGGCAATTACCCCCAGCAAACGCACCCCGCCGAGTTTTCTTTCCCCGAGAAAACGCCAGGCCATAAGCCCGGTTACGATGGGCGTCAAACCAAACAGCACCGAGATCCAGCCCGAAGGGATGTATCGGGCGCCCCAGTACACGCAAAGCATGGCGGCATAGATTCCCAGCCCGGCAGCGAGATAGGTGAGCCTTGCCTTGTGATGCCAGTGAAGGGACAGCTTCATGGCCTGCAGCAACAACAGGCAAATGACCAGGCCAATCACCATGCGCGCTGTCACGCCAAACAGATAGCTGACGCCGGTAGCGCTCCATTGAATCGCCAGCGGCGTGGTGCCCCAGATCATCACCACCGCCAGATAACTGCCCTGAACCTTCTGTTTCAGCTCCATAATGCCAAGGGAAGCTGTGACCGAGTCGTGAACCCGCTCCTTGCCCGATTGATCGCTGGCGGGGCGGTGCGCCACACCTGATTCATAAACGGTAGTTTTCGCGCAGATCCGCCTTCGGCAGCTGCCTGGCCACCATGGAGACAATATCGATCATGCGGTTCACATAGCCCCATTCGTTGTCATACCAGGCAAGCACCTTGACCTGGGTGTCATCGACCACCATGGTGGACAAGGCATCAACGATGGCTGAGCAGGGATTATTGGTATAGTCTGCCGAAACCAGGGGGCGCTCTTCGTAGCCCAGTATTCCTTTCAGCCGTTTCTTTGCCGCCTTCTTGAAATAACCATTCACTTCTTCTACCGTGACGGGACGAGAAGCCTCGAACACGAAATCCACCAACGAGGCATTGAGCAGAGGCACCCGCACGGCCAGGCCGTTGAGCTTGCCCTTGAGTTTGGGAAAGATATCGGTAATGGCCTTGGCCGACCCGGTACTGGTGGGAATCAGGGATTGGCTGCAGGCGCGGGCGCGGCGCAGATCCCGGTGCCCCTTGTCTACGATGGTCTGGGTATTGGTAATGTCATGAATGCTGGTCATGGCGCCATGTACGATACCGACATGCTTTTGCATTACCTGCACCAGGGGAGCCAGACAGTTGGTAGTGCAGGATGCAGCCGTAAGCAGGTGGCACTCTTCACCGTCATAGAGATCGTGGTTAACGCCATAGACCAGATTCAGCGCCCCCTCCACTGGCGCTGCGACAAGCACTTTTTTCACGCCCTGCCGGAAATACGCTTCCAGCGCTTCCTGGGTTCGAAATTTCCCCGTAGCCTCGATGACCAGATCACAGCCCGACCAGTCGGTAGCGGATATCACTTCATTGCTGCTGTACAGCAGGCGCTGCCCGTCTACGAACAGCATATTCTGCTCCGCGCTGCATTTTGCCCGGAACTTGCCGTGTACGGAATCAAATTTGAGTAAATGCGCCGAACCTGGCGCATCGCAACTGGTTTCATTCACCTGGTAGAAGTTGAAATCCTCATGGCCCCATCCCGCACGTAGCGCCAGGCGCCCCATGCGGCCAAAGCCGTTGATGCCGATAGTTGTGCTCATTTCTCGTTTCCGGATTTGAATATAGATTCAAAGTGGCTGACTATTTCACCGCTTTGTTACGAATTGGCGACAAGCCTGCATCAGGAATCCGTCCACAGCGCTTTCACTCCCAATGTTTCTTCCAGATGCGCCAGCCATTGCTGATGTTGTTGCCGCTCTGCCGCATTCGCCCTGATGACCGGCAAGGCAGGCCGGTCTGCACAGAGGCGGCGAACCCGTTGTGTCTCTGTGCTTCCTGTTTCCCCATCTTCATCGTCCAGAGAAAGCGCAGACTGCCCACCCGTCATGGCGAGATACACTTCCGCGAGTATTTCCGCATCGAGCAACGCGCCGTGCTTCTGCCGCCGGGAGTTGTCGATGCCATAACGACCGCATAAGGCATCCAGGCTGT
This sequence comes from Sedimenticola sp., assembly GCA_027083925.1. Lineage (GTDB taxonomy): Bacteria > Pseudomonadota > Gammaproteobacteria > Chromatiales > Chromatiaceae > Thiolapillus. The sequence continues at coordinate 5,943 of JALWMK010000058.1, forward strand.
TGCGCTGTCCTGGGTGTTTGCGCCGCGCCATCACCAGGGTATCGGTAATCTCGCAATAGCTGTCCAGGGCATCCCAACCCTGCAGGTGCTTCAGTTCGGCGTCAATAAATCCCACATCAAAAGGCGCGTTGTGGATAATCAACTCCGCGCCCATGATATAGTCCATGAAGTCCTGCGCCACATCCTCAAAGCGCGGCTTGTCCGCAAGAAATTCGTTGGTGATGCCATGCACCTCAATGGCACCGGCATCGATCTCCCGGCCAGGTTGCAGATACTGGTGAAAATCATTTCCCGTAGGCCGACGCTCAAACAGCTCCACACAGCCGATTTCGATGATTCGGTGCCCCCGAGCCGGCTCCAGGCCCGTGGTTTCCGTATCCAGCACGATCTGCCTGGTCATGCCAGATCCTCAATACCCTGATTGGCCAGTTCATCAGCCCGTTCATTTTCAGGATGCCCGCTATGGCCTCTGACCCACTCCCAGCGCACCTCATGCTTCTGCACCAGGGCATCCAGCTGTTGCCACAAATCTGCATTCTTGACCGGCTTTCTGGCTGCTGTTTTCCAGCCGTTACGCTTCCAGTTGTGAATCCACTGCATCATGCCGTTTTTTACATACTGGGAGTCAGTGACAATGGTAACACTGCTGGGCCGGGTAAGGGCAGTCAAGCCCTCAATGACCGCCTGCAGCTCCATGCGGTTGTTGGTGGTGGCCGTCTCTCCACCCCACAGTTCCTTTTCCGTTTCACCACAGCGCAGCAGGACGCCCCATCCACCGGGGCCGGGATTGCCCCTGCACGCGCCATCTGTATACAGATTCACTTCTTTAAGGCTCATTCTTTCAGCTTACCCTGAGAGCAATTTGTAATGGGCTGCGTCACCACATTGCGCAATTTGCGCTCCAGGCGCCAGCGTGGTCTGATGGGCGTCAAGGTCGAAACCCGTTTCACAGCTACGATAACATACACCCCTGCAAGCCAGGGGCAGAAGCGTTGTCCCGCCCTGTCCAAACCCGGGAAGCGCTGCTTAAGAAAAGCTTTTTTCCACGGCGGACGAAACAGCAGGGTTCGGGTCTGCTCGACATCAAACCCAAGCAGGGACAACCAGTCCTGCAGGCGCGCATAGGGAATAAAATGCCCTTTCCAGGGAAGGTGCTTTCCCGAACCGGGCATCATGCGCCACAAACCCCACAAGCTGTACGGGTTGAACCCGACGATCACCACCCTGCCCTCCGGAATCAGAATACGCTCCACTTCCCGCAGCACCTGCCGGGGATCCAGTACATAGTCCAGGGTATGAGGCAGTACAACCGCGTCAATATAGTCCGATACCAAAGGCAGCTGTTCAGGCAGCGCCACGAGCTCGCTGCCCTCATCATGGCATGGACCCGCCCGCACGAAATTGCGTATCGGGGAAGATTGCATGTAATCGGGATGCCTGCACAACAATCCGAGCTCAAGGAGATAATACCCAAACAGGTTTTGGGTAAGCTGCTGCAAAACACGGGATTCCTGCTCCAGCACCATCTGCCCCAGATCCGTCTCGAACCACTGATTCAACGCGGCAACCTGCTGCCTGTAATCAAGACCGTTATTCATGGGAGCATTGTAGTGGTTTACGCTGTTTTGTGAATATCTGGCTGTCGATGCGACTCCAGATTCATTCGCAGTGGAATAAAACCGGAGTTTTTCGTATAGTTGATAAAATTTTCATTACCCGTTTGCATGCTGGTACAACAAATTATGCCATACCGGATTCTGCTGCTACTGCCTTTCCTCGCCCTACTTGCCGGTTGTGTAAACAATCCATCAAAACAAGAACTAGCGCCCCAGACAATCACTGAAACACCTCCAGCGCCCAATATCCGGATCCAGGAGGCACTGGAAGCCTTTGAAACGTCCGAACCGGAAGAAATTACTCCTCCTCCGGAAAGCCAGAATCTGTGGCAGTACCTGACCCGAGGCTACCAACTGCAGGATATCCGCCACAAGAATATCGAGCGGGAGATAAAGACCTTCGCCGCCAGGGGAGATTCCCTGACCCGGCAGCTCAGAAAAGGTGAACCCTTCCTCTACCATATTTTGCACGAAGTCAGGGAGCGCGGCATGCCAACAGAAATTGCCCTGCTCCCCGGCGTGGAAAGCGGCTTCCGCCCCATGGCCTATTCCCGCAACGGTGCGGCCGGCCTGTGGCAGTTCATGCCGGCCACCGGCCGCTACTTCGGCTTGAAGCAGGACTGGTGGTATGACGCCCGACGCGACCCCTTCGCATCCACCAACGCGGCGCTGGATTATCTGCAAAAGCTGCACAAGCGCTTTGACGGCGACTGGCTGCTCGCCATTGCCAGTTACAACGCCGGAGGCGGCACGGTTTCACGAGCCATACGGCGTAACCAGGACCAGGGCAGGCCCGTTGACTTCTGGTCGCTGGATCTGCCTGGGGAAACCCGCCAGTATGTACCCCGTCTGCTGGCTCTGGCACGCATTATCGAGCATCCCGAGCGATACGGCGTGGCTTTGCCGGAAATCGAAAACGACCTGCGTTTCGTAAAGGTCGATATCGGAGCACAAATCGACCTGAAAGTAGCGGCAGAGCTGGCGGAAATGAACACAGACGAGTTGTTGCTGCTCAACGCCGGCTTCAACCGCTGGGCAACACACCCTCAAGGCCCCCATTACCTGCTGCTGCCCACAGACAAGGCGGAAAGTTTTTCCAGAAAGCTCGCCCTGCTTCCCGATGACCAGCGCCTGCGCTGGACACGCTACCGCATCCAGCCAGGAGATAGCCTGGGCAAGATCGCCAGACAGCATGGCATCAGCATCTCCACGCTGATGCAGGCCAACCATCTGAAAAATCATCTGATTCGCACCGGTGCGAATTTGATGATCCCCTTGTCCGGTAGCGCCACGGTTGCCGCAACCCACACTACCCCGGCACCTGTTAAGAAAGTTCGTTACAAGGTGAGAAAGGGTGACTCCCTGTACGCCATTGCAAAACAATTCGGCGTCAAGGTGGCGGATCTGAGAAAATGGAACCGGCTAGCTGGTGACAGCCTGCATCCCGGCCAGAAACTTACCGTGGTGCGAACCATGTAGATATTTGGCTCTTCCCCCGTTTGGAATGCCCTTGGCACCCTGTAAACTATTTGCACACCCAATTCCCGAGGACTCCTCATGCGCACACTCTTGTTGCCATTGCTTGCAGTAACCATCCTGTATTCCAGCAGCGCCATTTCCCGCCCTGACAATCTGGCCAAGGATCAAACCCTGCATCGCGGCAACGGCGCCGAGGTGCAGACCCTGGATCCACACAAGGCGGAAGGCGTCCCTTCTGCCAATATTCTGCGAGACTTGTATGAAGGGCTGACCATTGAAACACCGGATGGCGAGGTCATACCAGGGACGGCCGAATCATGGGAAATCAGCGATGAGGGAAAAACCTATGTATTCAAGATCCGCAAGAATGCAAAGTGGTCCAACGGCGATCCGGTAACTGCCCATGACTTCGTCTATGGCCTGCGCCGTTCCGTCGATCCGGCCACGGCATCCAAGTATTCGCAGATCCTCGCTCCCGTACTCCATGCCGAAGACGTCATTGCAGGCAAACAGCCGGTGGGGAACCTGGGGGTCAAGGCGCTGGATGAACATACCCTGGAGATCCGCCTCAAGGCCAGTACCCCCTATTTCCTGGGCCTGCTCAATCATTCCAGCACCTACCCGGTACACAAGGGAAGCGTGGAAAAACACGGCGGGCAGTTTTCCCGCCCCGGCAAGCTGGTTTCCAACGGCGCCTATGCACTGCAAGAGTGGGTGGTTCAGTCCCACATCAAGCTGGAACGCAACCCGCACTACTGGGACAATGACGACACCATCATCGATACCGTGTACTACTATCCTATCGAAGACCAGTCCACGGAACTCAAACGCTACCGCGCCGGGGAAATCGACCGCACCGAAGATATACCCAGCCAGCAAATCAAGTGGATCAAGAAGAATCTGGCGGATGAGCTGCAGGTCGCACCTTATCTTGGTAATTATTATTTCGGCTTCAACCTCACCAGGCCACCCTTCAAGGGCAACCTCAAGCTGCGCCGCGCCCTGTCCATGGCCATTGACAGGAAAATCATTACCGAAAAAATAACCGGTATTGGTGAAAAGCCTCTGTATTCCTGGGTGCCTCCCGGCATCAACGGCTATGAAGCGGCCAAGTTCGATTACGCCGACTGGACACAAAAACAGCGCGTGGAAGAAGCCCGCAAGCTCTACAAAGAAGCCGGCTACTCCCGCGCCAATCCCCTTACCGTGGAAGTCCGCTACAACACCAGCGAAAATCACAAGAAGCTGGCCATTGCCGTCGCCGCCATGTGGAAGCAAGCGCTGGGGGTAAAAACCAGGCTGGTCAACGAAGAGTGGAAGGTATTCCTGGAAAACCGCAAGCAAAAGCAGGTCACCCAGGTGTTCCGCGCCGGCTGGATCGGCGACTACAACGATCCCTACACCTTCATGGAAATCCTCCACAGCAAGCATGGCCTGAACGATTCCGCCTACTACAACCCGGAATACGATGCACTGCTACGGCAGGCAAGCATGGAAGGCGACCCGAAAAAGCGTTTCGCGATCATGCGCCAGGCAGAAGAACTGATACTGCGCGACCATCCCGTAATGCCCATCTATTCCTATGTCTCCAGCCATCTGATCAAGCCCTGGGTGGGCAACTACAAACCCAATGTATTGGATCACAACTACACCAAAGACCTTTACATCACCAAACACTGAGGCATGAATATGCACTTTTTTCCAAAATCGGCTGTCCTGTCTCTGATGCTTGCCTTGAGTACCAGCCATGCAGCACTTGCAGGCACACAACCGGGCGACCCTCTGGCCACCTACCAGAAGAATGCCGGAAAAGCAGGCGTCATTTTCAACCTGCCCCAATGGGAGAAAACCCCGGCGCAAATCCAGGCCACGACGGAAATTGCAATCTCCGTTGGCAACGAGCGTCTGAAGGCGATTGCCGGGCGCAAACCGGAACAGATGACCTTCACCAACACCATCGCAGCCCTGGATTACGCCTATTATCCGGTTGCTGCCGCCACTCGCCGCATGGGCTTCATTCAAGAGACCAGCCCCGGCAAAAACTTGCGCGACGCGGCTCTTGAGGCGACCAAAAAACTGCAGAAATGGCTCATCGACACGAGCTTTCGCCAGGATGTCTATCAGGCAGTCAAAACCATTGCCGCCACCAACCCGGCGCTCAAGGGCGAAGACGCCATGTATTTCAAGACCGTATTGCGCGATTACCGGCGCAATGGCATGGAGCTTCCCGAGGCCAAACGCCAGCAACTACAGCAGCTGAAAAACCGCCTCAATGATCTGCAACTGGAATTCCAGACCAATATCACCAAGGCAAGCAGCCTGGTGGAATTCAGCCGTGAGGAACTGGAAGGCGTATCCGGTGATTTCCTTGGCAACAAGGAGATATTGGGCGAGGACGGCATCTATCGAGTAAATGCCAACATAACCTGGCAGGCACTGGAAGTGTTGCGCAACGCAAAGAAGGAAGAAACACGCAAGCGCCTGAGCATTGCCCGTAGCTCCCGGGCAATGAAAGAGAACACACCGCTATTTACCGAGATACTCAAGACTCGGGCGAAAATCGCCAAACTGCTGGGCTATGACAACTGGGCAGACTATCGCATCGAAACCAAGATGGCCAAGAACGGCAAAACCGCCCGGGATTTTCTACAAAACCTGTCCACGGAACTGGCCCCGAAGTTCGAGAAGGAACTGGCCACTTTCTCCCGGCTCAAGGCTGCGGAGAATGGCAAGGACAAGGCAAAACTGTACTACTGGGATATTCCCTATTACAAAAATCAGCTGAAAAAAAGCCGTTACCAGATCGATACGGAAAAACTCAGAGTCTTCTTCGAGCTGGAAAACACCTTGAGCGGCATGTTTTCGATCTTCGAGGAACTGTTCAACATCAAAATCGAAGCGGTAACAGCGCCGTACAAATGGGTTGATGACCTGCGGCTCTACGCGGTGACGGATGCTGCCAGCGGCGCACCCCTGGGACTGATCTACATGGATATGTTCCCCAGGGAAGGAAAATACAATCACTTTGCCCAGTTCAGCATCACGCCGGGAAAACTGTTTCCCAACGGCAAGTACCAGCGACCCGTGGTCGCCCTGGTCTGCAATTTCCCTCCCCCCGCCAATGGCAAGCCATCACTGCTCACCTATGATCATGTGGAAACCCTGTTCCATGAATTCGGCCATGCGCTGCATTCTGTGCTGACCCAGGCCAACTACATGGAGTTTTCTGCCACCAGCGTACCCCGCGATTTTGTGGAAGCACCATCACAGATGCTGGAAAACTGGGTGCGCAGCAAACCGGTGCTGGATCGTTTTGCTGTTGATTACAGAGACGGAAAAACCAGGATTCCGGCCGATACGCTGGACAAGATGGAAGCTGCCCGCCTCGCCACCATAGGCACCCAATACCGCCGCCAACTTGGATTCGGTCTGCTGGATCTGGCCATTCACATGACAACAGATGAAGACATCTTCAACAACTTCACCACAGTCACCAACAAGATCATGAGCGAAACCTATGTCCCGGTGCCGGAACATACTGCTTTTGTTGCCTCTTTCGGTCATCTTGGTGGCGGCTATGATGCAGGCTACTATGGTTACGCCTGGGCAGACGCCATTTCCACCGATATGGCGTCCGTATTTCACCAGGCGCCAGGAGGGCTCATGGATAAAGAAGTGGGCATGCGCCTGCGCAATGAAATCTATGCAGTTGGAGGTTCGCGGGAGATTGGCGAATCTATCCGCAGCTTTTTGCAGCGGGAACCTTCTCTGGAGCCTTTCTTCGAACATATCGGCCTGAAGACAAAATAGACATGCTGCGCTATTCCTTCAGAAGGCTGCTCGGAGCCATTCCCACGCTGCTGATCCTCATGACCCTGGCCTTCTTCATGATGCGCATGGCACCCGGCGGGCCTTTCGATACGGAAAAATCCCTGCCGCCTGAAATCCAGGCAAACCTGGACAAGAAATACCACCTGGATGAGCCGCTGATACAACAATACGGCCGCTATTTGCTGGATGTGGTACGGGGAGATTTCGGCCCTTCCTTCCAGTACAAGGACTACTCGGTAAACGAACTCATCGCCACTGGCTTCCCCGTATCCCTGCGCCTGGGCCTGAGCGCCATCGCCATCGCCCTGGTAGTAGGGGTTGGGCTGGGAACCATTGCGGCGCTGCGGCAAAACAGCAGCGCTGACTACACGGTCATGACCCTGGCCATGACGGGGATCTCCATTCCCAACTTTGTGCTCGCCCCCATACTCATCCTGGTATTCGCCGTCTATCTGGGGTGGCTACCGGCAGGAGGCTGGAACGACGGTGCGTTCAAGAACACCATCCTTCCCATCATCGGCCTGGCCCTGCCACAAATCGCCTATATCTCCCGGTTGATGCGTGGCAGCATGATCGAAGTCCTGCGCAGCAACCCCATACGCACGGCGCGGGCCAAAGGACTGCCGGAGCGGGTAGTGATCCTGCGCCATGCACTCAAGCCCGCCCTGCTGCCGGTGGTGTCTTTTCTCGGCCCGGCAACGGCAGCAGTGATCACTGGTTCCGTCGTCATCGAACAGATTTTTGGCATCCCCGGCCTGGGGCGCTATTTCGTACAAGGCGCCTTGAATCGCGACTACACCCTGGTCATGGGGGTGGTGGTGTTCTATGGCATTCTCATCATCCTGTTCAACTTCATCGTGGATCTGGTATACGCCATGCTTGACCCCAAGGTGCGCTACTCATGAAACTCCGCCCACAAGGCATGGAAGATGTCGCAGGTAGGGCAAAGGCCGGCAGGGGCGTATCCAACGCCCCCCGGTGGCGTACATGTTGGGCACACTGCGCCTGGCCCAAGCTGCGCTTCTCCTCAGGAACGGCACTATGAACCAGACCCTCGCCGCCAGCACCGAAATCAGGGGCCGCAGCCTGTGGCAGGACGCCTGGCAACGCCTGCTGCGCAACAAGGCGGCGCTCACGGCGGTGGTGGTGCTGGCAATCATTTCCCTGCTGGTGGTCGCCGCGCCCTGGCTCAGCCCCTATGAGTTCGACGAGATCGACTGGGATCTGATCTCCACAGCACCAAGCCTGGAAAACGGCCATATCTTCGGCACTGACAGCGTGGGACGGGATCTGTTCGTACGCACCCTCTACGGCGGACGCATGTCGCTGATGGTAGGCATCATCGCCACCCTGGTAAGTTTGATCATCGGCATCGCCTGGGGCGCCACCGCTGGCTATATCGGCGGGCGGGTGGACAACATCATGATGCGCATCGTGGATATTCTCTACGCCATGCCTTTTATGTTTTTCGTCATTCTGCTGATGGTGTTTTTCGGGCGCAACATCTACCTGATCTTCATTGCCATCGGCGCCATCAACTGGCTGGACATGGCGCGTATCGTCCGTGGCCAGACCCTGACCCTGAAAAACAAGGAATTCGTCGAGGCTGCCACGGCCTGTGGCGTCAGTACCCCGCGCATCATCCTGCGGCATATCGTGCCCAACCTGCTTGGCATCGTGGTGGTCTATGTCACCCTCACCATCCCCCAGGTGATCCTGGTGGAATCCTTCCTCAGCTTCCTGGGGCTGGGGGTGCAGGAACCGAACACCAGCTGGGGCGCACTGGTCAATGAAGGCGCGCAAGACATGGAAAGCGCACCCTGGGCCTTGTTGTTCCCCGCAGGTTTTCTCGCCGCCACCCTGTTTTGCTTCAACTTCATCGGCGATGGCCTGCGCGATGCCCTGGATCCCAAAGACCGCTGATATGCCATTACTGGAAGTAAACAACCTGCGAACCTCCTTTCATACCAATGACGGAGAAGTCTATGCGGTCAACGACCTGTCTTTCAGCGTGGAGAAAGGAGAAACCCTGGGGGTTGTCGGCGAGTCCGGTTCCGGCAAAAGCCAGCTGGTGCTGAGCATCATCAACCTGCTGGCGAGCAACGGACAGCTGCAGGGCAGCATTCGCTTTCAGGGCCAGGAACTGGTGGGAATGAAGCCGAAAGAGATCAACCGCATCCGCGGCAACCGTATCGGCATGATCTTCCAGGATCCCATGACCTGCCTCAACGGCTACCTGACCGTTGCCCGGCAAATGACCGAAGTGCTGATGCACCACCAGGGGCTGGATTATGCCAGCGCCAAAAAATGCAGCATCGAAATGCTGGACGCCGTACATATTCCGGATGCGAAAAACCGTATCGACCGTTATCCCCATGAGTTTTCCGGCGGCATGCGTCAACGGGTAATGATCGCCATGGCTCTGCTCTGCCAGCCGGATCTGCTGATTGCCGACGAACCTTCCACGGCACTGGATGTCACAGTGCAGGCACAGATCATCCAGCTGATGAATGAACTGCAGCAGGAGTTCGGCATGAGCATTATCATGATCACCCATGACCTGGGCGTGATCGCCGGCATCAGCGACAATGTCATGGTGATGTATGGCGGGCGCATCTGCGAGCAGGCGCCAGTGTTCGAGCTGTTCGACAATCCCCGGCATCCCTACACCCTGGGTCTGCTGCAATCCGTGCCGCGACTGGACACCGCCGGCAGCGCAAAATTGCACAGCATCCCGGGCAACCCGCCCAACCTGCTACGACTTCCCCCCGGCTGCGCCTTTGTGGATCGCTGTCAGAAGGGCATACCCGTCTGCGACCAGAAGCAGCCGCGCCTGCGGGAAATCAGCCCCGAACACCGGGTCGCCTGTCATCTGGAGGAACTGCCTTGACGAAGCTGCTGCGTGTAGATGACCTGAAGGTTCATTTCCGGATACCGGGCGAGGGATTGCTCCGCCCCCGGCACAAGACCCTGCGGGCGGTGGATGGCATCAGTTTCGACCTGGATGCGGGAGAAACCCTGGGCATCGTGGGTGAATCCGGCTGCGGTAAATCTACCCTGGCAAGAGGTATTCTTGGACTGGTTCCCGTAACCAGCGGCAGCATCTGGCTGGCAGGCGAAGAGCTGGCACACCTCTCCGCACGAGCACTGAGAAAACGCCGTCAACACATGCAGATCGTCTTCCAGGATCCCCTCGCCTCTCTCGATCCCCGCATGACGGTGAGCGAGATCATTGCCGAGCCCCTGCAGGTATTTGAACCGAGTCTGGACAAGAAAGAACGCAAGCACAAGGTGCAAGGCATCATGGAGCGGGTGGGGCTGCTGCCCAACCAGATCAACCGCTATCCTCACGAATTTTCCGGCGGACAATGCCAGCGCATTGGCATCGCCCGGGCGCTGGTACTCAAACCCAAGCTGCTCATTTGCGACGAGCCGGTGAGTGCCCTGGATGTCTCCATCCAGGCGCAGATCATCAATTTGCTCATGGACATTCAAGAAGACATGCAGTTGTCCATGCTGTTCATCGCCCATGATCTTAGCGTGGTCAAACAAATCAGCCACCGGGTCATGGTCATGTATCTTGGAAAAATGGTGGAAGCCACCACCAGGGATGAACTCTACCGCGACCCGCGCCATCCCTATACCCGCGCCCTGATCGACGCCATCCCCATCCCTGATCCGACCATTGAACGGAACAAGAAATTCGAACCCCTGCAGGGAGACCTTCCCTCTCCCCTCGATCCACCCAGCGGCTGCAGTTTCCGTACCCGCTGCCCCATGGCGGCCGATTCCTGTGCTGCCGAAGCCCCCACGCAGCGGGAGATCAGCGAAGGCCACTGGGTAAGCTGCCATTTCGCCTAGCCCGGAAAAGATTCCATAGTAGAAACCGGCTCCCTTTTGTACAATGCGTACTTTGGCGATCATTCGGACAAACAGCAACATGGGCTTCCTGCAAGATAAAAAGATACTCATCACCGGCGTTGCCAGCACTCGATCCATTGCCTACGGCATCGCCAAGGCCATGCACCGGGAAGGCGCAGAGCTGGCTTTTACCTACCAGAACGAAAAGCTCCAGGGGCGCGTGGAAAAGTTTGCTGCCGAGTTCGGATCAGATGTCGTCCTGCCCCTCGATGTGAGCAAGGATAAGGACATCGAGACGGCATTCACTTCCCTGTCCAAGCACTGGGACGGACTCGACGGCATCGTTCATTCCATCGGCTTTGCCCCCAGGGAACAGCTCGAAGGCAGCTTTGTGGACGCAGTTACCCGCGAAGGCTTCAACATCGCCCACGAAATCAGCGCCTACAGCTTCGCAGCCCTGGCCAAGGCCGGCAGACAAATGATGCAGGGACGCAATGCCTCCCTGGTAACCATGACCTATCTCGGCGCTGTACGCACGGTGCCAAACTACAATGTCATGGGCGTGGCAAAAGCCGCCCTGGAAGCCACCACCCGCTATCTGGCGGATTCCATGGGTCCCGATGGCATCCGCGTCAACGCCGTATCGGCCGGCCCCATTCGCACCTTGGCTGCCTCAGGCATCAGTGATTTCCGCTCCATGCTCGCTGAAGCAGAAAAGAAAACACCATTGCGGCGAAACGTCACTATCGAAGAAGTGGGCAATGCGGCAGCCTTTTTGTGCTCCGATCTCGCCTCCGGAATAACCGGGGACGTATTGTATGTAGATTCCGGATATCACATTGTCGGAATGACCTGATTCACGATTATTAGCAGCATGTTGATGCACTTGATGAATGGAAGCGGTCTGAACTGAGCACCTGAAGCCATGGGTTGAGGGCGGATGCAGAGCGTATGATATTGATTTCCCGGTGGGATCAACAAATTTTGGCTTCACCCTCAGGTTAAGGGGGCATTTTTGAACCGCTGGGGGATCAAGCGCTTGTGCTATGCGCCGTCATGAACCCACGGATTCAGGTGACAAGACAGAACAGCGCGTTACGCTAACCGGTCATTCCCAGGCGTATCCTCTCAGTCGGGAATGCGGGCACAAAAAAGGCGCAATACCCAAGGGTATTGCGCCTTGTGAACGGCAGTGCCTGATCAACCAACCCGCACTTCGATCTTTTTCGGCTTGTGCTCTTCCCGCTTGGGGATGCGCAAGGTCAACACGCCATGTTTGAGACTGGCCTCGACTTTCTCCGTATCCATTTCACTGCCAAGAGTAAAGCTGCGTTGGTAATGGGTTGCCCGGACATCGGCGTACAAAGGCTCCATTCCTTCGGGCATGGGGATTTCCGCGTCACCTTCTATGGTCAGGGTGTCGCCCTCGACTTTTACGTTCAGGTGATCCCTGGAAACACCGGGCATATCCGCATGCAGGGTAATGCCACCTTCATCTTCAAAGATGTCTACCGCCGGGCGCATGACTGGTTCATTCTTTTTCATGGCCGGCTGGATTTCGCTATCGGCTGTCTTTGCAAGTTCGGTTCTTTCGGTCATTTTGTTTACCTCCGTTCTGGTTCAGCTGACCTGAATCTGCCTGGGTTTACTGGACTCCTTGCGCTGCAGTTTTACATGCAGCACACCATCCTTGTAAGTGGCGTCCACCTGCTCCGGATCGATATCCTCCGGCAGGCTGAAGGTGCGGCGGAACTCGCCATCGAAACGCTCCTTGCGGTAGTAGTTTGCGCCTTCCTCCCGGATAATGCGCCGTTCACCGGCGACACTCAGCACCTTGTTCTGAATGGATATGTCCAGGGATCCGGGATCCACTCCGGGGGCGAAGAAATATACGTCTACCTCTTCTGCAGCGGTGCCTACGTTTACCGGGGGAAAAGAGCTGGTGGAAGAGCGTATGCCGTTGGCCCATGGCGTTGCGCCAAATACCGTATCCATTTCCTGCTGGATGCGCTGCAACTCGTCAAACAAAGCTGTGGTTCCAAACATATCAGTACCTCCTGATTTTCCTGTTCTCTACGCTATTTGACATGTGGACTGCCGTCAGAATTTCAAGGATCAAAAGGAAAAATTTCATGATTTGGCAGGATCATCCAAGCAACTTCTGGTCAATCCGTAACTCCGGCATGGCCCGGGATCCATGAATCTGCTTTTGCCGGACTCCGGCTTTCGCCGGTGTGACGGATATTGATTTAATTGTTACCCCGGCACCAATATAGCTGACCCTCAGCCGTGATGCGCTGTTTGCCAGCAAGGCATCAGATCACCGCTGTAGTCATTCTACGGCAAGCGCTAATAACGCAGCCTGGCAAACAGTGCATCACGGCCTGCCATTAATGTCACCTGAATCAGTGGGTTCAGGTATCAATCAGTTGGGGCTTCAAGCCCTGAGCACCACCTGTATTGGTGCCCGGTTAATAATAGCCATCATCCAGACGATCCAGCTGTTGCCGCAGCATCTGAATTTCATCCAGAAGATCCACGGCCAGGGCGGCGCCGGACAGATTCACGCCAAGATCTCTTTGCAGATGCATAACGATGCGCGCACGAAGCAATGCCGGGGCGGTAAAGCGCCAGTGGCTCATTTCCTCGCCACTGGGTTCCAGTATGCCTTCCTCCACCAGCTCCAGGATCCATTCGGTATGCATGGCGCAGGCGCGGCTCATTTCGCCCAGGGTCAGCATGCATTCTTCGTCCAGCAGCAGGCCATTCAGGATTTCGTCATTCATGGTCTATACTCCCAGCGCCGCCCGAGGACTGAACGGCAGTTCCTGTTTCATCTTTTCATAAAAAACCCGGGCCTTTTCCGAATCCGAAGGCGGCAGGACAATCTTTAGCTGTACATAGAAATCACCAGGCTGCTTGCCAGGTATGCCCTTGCCCTTCAGGCGCATTTTCTTGCCGCTGGTGGAACCTGGCGGGATTTTCAGATCCAGCACTCCGGCAGGCGTGGGCACTTTCACCTTTCCACCCAACGCCGCCTCCCAAGGTGCAACGGGCAGCTCCAGGTAGACATCTCTGCCTTCAACCCG
>JALWMK010000059.1 GCA_027083925.1 Sedimenticola sp.
TTGCCCCCACTAGCACCTGAAGCTAGCGTGTCTACCAATTTCACCACCTCGGCAAGAACTCGGGGCAGGCCTTTATTCTTGAGGCGCGAACTGTACAAGTTGCCGGGCTGCCTGTCAACCTCCACCGGACAGTTCTATTTGTTGCTAACACCTCCACCGTACAGTGTAGATGGAGGAGGTGTTCTTGCTCCCTATTCGTCCTTTGCCTGCATCCCGGCGTGATAGACAGTGTATACATAGATGGGGATGTCCAGATTGCCAAGATGTTTGTTGATCAATGGTTCTACATCACTCCAGTCCAAGCCGCCAACGCCTGTAGCCAGACGAGGTAGTGCGATGGAAGTGAATTGCTCTTTTATTGCCATTTTGTGCAGGGCTTTCAGGGCGTGATTGACATGCTGAATGGTAGCGTGTTCCGGTTTGCCGCCACGGCCGTAGCCACCGTCCTGGGTGATCAGATTGGCGATGCGGACGCCATCGGGGCCGCCCCACATCCAGGCTTCACCAGGCTTTGGGTGATGCTGGTGACACCAGTGATGGAAATCCTTGTGCATGGCAGGAAATTTTTCATGCAAGGACTTGGCCAGCCCCTGATTCATTGGATCCATGGCAGCAACGCCATGGGCAACAACCTGTGCTTTTGTAAGCAGGATATCGCCTTCCACTTGCTTGATCATATCTTTTACTCCTCGGGTTTGTGTGTTGGATCTGAATCTATTGTAAACAAGCTTGCCGGCCATGACCTTGATTTGCGGCATGGTTGCCGGATCAAGTGGAGACCGTGGTTAGTATTGAACCAGGCAAGAGCGTATAATATGTTTCTGATTAATAAGATGCATTGAAGGTAAATAGGCCTGTGGCCAAGTCGAGAAAGAAGAACAAATCACAAAAACGTGATCCCTATCGCGCCCGGGAAGAGCGCAAATACGATAATCCCATTCCCAGCCGGGAGTTCATACTTGAAACCATGGAAACCCATGGTATTCCCCTGAAATTTGAAGACCTTGCACCATTGCTGGGGTTGAAAGACCCGAAACAGGTGGAAGCATTGTCGTACCGGATAAAGGCCATGCTCCGCGACGGGCAGATCGTGCGCAATCGTCGCGGTGGCTTGTGCGTGGTCAACAAGAAAGACCTGATTGCCGGACGGATTATTGCCCACGCCGATGGTTTTGGGTTTCTTCGCCCTGATGAGGGAGGGGAGGATTTGTTCATGTCTCCCCGGGAAATGCGCCCCCTGTGGCACGATGACCGGGTGGTGGTGCAGGTTACGGGTATGGACAGGCGTGGCCGCAGGGAAGGTTCTGTGGTGGAAATTCTGGAGCGTGCCCATAGCCAGGTGGTCGGGCGTGTAAATGTGGAAGCCGGTATGGGCTTTCTGGTGCCCGACAACAAGCGCATGACACACCACGTCATCATCCCCGATGAGCATTTCAATGGGGTAAAAGAAGGCCAGATGGTGGTGGTGGAGATCCTCGAACAACCGACCAAATGGCGGCAGCCCATCGGGCGGGTGATCGAGATCATCGGCGATCATCTTGCGCCAGGCATGGAGACGGATGTTGCCATCCGTGTGCATGACATTCCGGTGATCTGGCCGCAGGAGGTAGAGCAGGAAATTGTGGCTCTGAAAGAAGATGTCCCCGAATCGGCCAAGGAAGGGCGTACCGATCTGCGTAATCTTCCTCTGGTGACCATTGATGGCGCTGATGCAAGGGATTTCGATGATGCAGTGTATTGTCAGCGGATGCCCAAGGGGTGGAAGCTGCTGGTTTGCATTGCCGATGTTTCATCCTATGTGCCGGTCAATTCGGCCCTGGATAAAGAAGCCTATGCGCGTGGAAACTCCACCTATTTCCCCGACCGGGTCGTACCCATGCTGCCGGAAATCCTTTCCAATGGCCTGTGTTCACTGAATCCAGAGGTTGATCGCCTGTGCATGGCCGCAGAGCTTTATATCAGCAAGGAAGGCAAAATCCTGCGATCGCGTTTCCTGCAGGCAGTGATGCGTTCTCATGCGCGCCTGACCTACGATGAGGTGGAAGCGATGCTGTTTGGCGGTGACAAGAAGCTGCGCAAGCAGCATGCTGCCTTGTTGCCCCATCTCGAAGAGCTGAACCAGCTCTATCATGCGTTGCATGAAGGTAGAAAAGAGCAGGGCGCCATTGATTTTGATACGGTGGAGACGCGCTTTGTATTTGATGAAAGTGGCCGGCTGAATGGTATCGTTCCCACGGTACGGCATGATGCCCACCGCATTATCGAGGAATGTATGTTGGCGGCGAATGTCGCCTCTGCACGACTGCTGCTGCGCAAGAAAATTCCAGCGCTGTATCGTGTGCATGAACGCCCCAGTGAAGACAAACTCAATGACTTGCACCAGTTTCTGGCACAGCTGGGTTTGCGGCTCAACGGGGGTGACAAACCGACGGCGAAGGACTATGCCGAGCTGATTGAGCAGATCAAGGAGCGACCCGATGTGCACATGATCCAGACGGTGTTGCTGCGCTCCATGATGCAGGCGATCTACTCGTCTGAGAATATCGGGCATTTTGGCCTGGCCTTCCCTGCCTACACACATTTTACCTCGCCCATTCGCCGCTATCCAGACTTGCTGGTGCACCGAGCCATCCGGCACTTGCTTATCGATGGCCAGGCGGAAAGCTTCGAGTATTCGCTTCCGCAAATTGCCACCATTGGTGAGCATTGTTCCATGACCGAACGCCGTTCGGATGAAGCCACCCGGGATTCTGCCGATGCCCTGAAATGCGAGTTCATGCTGGACAAGGTGGGGCTGCCGTTTGAGGGGCTGATAGTCAGTGTCAACAGCTTCGGCGTGTTTGTGGAACTCAAGGATGTGTACATCACCGGGCTGGTGCATATCACCTCGCTTGACCATGATTTCTTCCATTTCGATCCCATTGCCCACAAACTGGTGGGGGAACGTAGCGGCAAGACCTACCGTCTCGGAGATTCCATCCAGGTCATGGTTGCGGCGGTCAATATGGATGACCGGAAGATTGATCTTGCACTGGCTGGGCGCAGTGAAAAACCAGCGAGTCCAAAAAAATCGGGGAAAAAGCGCCGCTCCGGGCGGCGAAAGCGGCAATGAGCAAAAGCGCCCGTTATGTTGCAGGCATTCACAGCGTGCGCACTGCCCTGAAACATGGAGCGGGAAAAATACAAGGGGTCTGGTTTGATCGCAAGCGCGATGACCGGCGCCTGGGGCAGCTGCTTTCGGAGGCGCGCAAATCCGGTGTGCAGGTAGTCGCAGCAGATAAGCCCGAGCTGGAGCGGTTGGCGCCTGACGCCCGGCATCAGGGGGTGGTGGCGAGGGTCGCCATGCCCGCTGCCAGAGGGGAAGACTCCTTGGATCGGCTGCTGGAAGAATTGCGGGAGCCACCTTTCCTGCTGGTACTCGACGGGGTGCAGGATCCGCATAATCTTGGCGCCTGTCTGCGCACGGCTGATGCGGCGGGTGTGCATGCAGTGATCGCGCCAAGGGATCGGGCTGTGGGACTCACTCCCGTGGCCTGCAAGGTGGCAAGTGGTGCAGCAGAAACCATGCCTTTTATCCAGGTGACCAACCTGGCACGCACCCTGCGCCAGTTGCGTGAAGCATGCGGGTTGTGGGTGGTGGGATTGGCAGGTGAGGCAGAGCAGCGCATCTATCAAGCCAACCTGAAAGGGCCGCTGGTGATGGTGATGGGTGGTGAGGAAAAGGGGTTACGGCGGCTTGTTCGTGAGCAGTGCGATTTGCTGGTATCTATACCCATGGCGGGCGTGGTGGAAAGTGTCAATGTATCTGTAGCCACTGCTGCCGGCTTGTTTGAAGCTGTTCGCCAACGGGGGATTTGATCTGCCGCGCCGTAGAGGGGCAATACAAAGCAGGATAGCCGGAGACGCACTAGAACCTGAATCCGTGGGTTCAGGTAGAATTTAGGCACAAGAGGAGAAAGCACAAGGGGAGGGGAAATGTTTGGGAGTACGGGTGGCCTCAAGTCCGGGCGGTGGGTGGCTCTGGTGTTGTTTTTCTGGGTGCAGGGGGCGGTGGCCGCAGAAAAGCAGGAGGAGTGGCTGTACAGCTTTGAGCCGGGTGATAACCTGTGGAATCTGACGGAACGCTTTCTCATTGACCTGGGCTATTGGAGCAAACTGGTAAGACTAAACAGGATTCAGCGCCCCAGGCAGATGCCCCCTGGCACTCTGGTGCGTATTCCCCTTGACTGGCTGAAGGTTGAGCCGGCGGCGATCCAGGTGATCGATGTTCGGGGTCAGGCAGTACACCTTATTGCCGGAAAAAAGGAGCAACCACTTGTACGCAAAGTCTGGTTGCATAGCGGAGATCGGTTGAGAGTGGGAAAGAATGCCAGCGTATTGCTGAAGTTCTCCGATGGCACCAGGCAATTGCTGGGAAGCAATACCGAGATCGAGCTGGTTCGGGTAAACAGGTTTCCGGGTACGGGAATTGGAGATACCACGGTCAAGATACTGCATGGAGAAACAGAGAACAAGGTGCCTGTCAGAGGTACGCGCTTTGAAATCCGCACCCCTTCGGCCAATACCACGGTCCGGGGAACTGTTTTCCGGGTAAAAATCCCTGCTTCACGGTATCCCGCTTCCCAGGTGGAAGTTGTGGCCGGGGTGGTGCAGGTACAGGGAGATCAGGGCAGGCTAACGCTTTCGACCGGGTTTGGTACCCTGGTGAAAAAAGGAGCAGCACCAGCGCCAGCGGTAAAACTGCTGCCTGCGCCCCGGATTGCCGCTCCACCTCCGGTGATACGGCGCTTGCCCCTGGAGCTGCGATGGAGTCCGGTGGAAGGAGCGAAGGCGTATCGGATACTGGTTGGCGGGCCGGGGGAAGACAGTGCATCAGTGCTCCGTTCTCTGGTGACTCACCATCGTTTCAGCACCAGCTCTCTGCCTGATGGCCAGTACCAGGTGCGCGTACGCGCCATCGATGCAGCAGGGCTGGAAGGAAAAGAGAGCACCATCGAATTTTTGCTGGATGCAAGGCCGTTGCCGCCGGTGCCTGTAGCGCCTACTGCCGATTCCACCGTAAGGACTGGAGCTGTGGATTTTGAATGGTCCACTCCGCCACAAGCCAGCCATTACCGTTTTCAACTGTCAGTCGATGAACATTTCCGGACGCTTGTGGTGGATAACAAGGGCTTGAAGAAAACAAGCCTGGCACTCGGCTCGCTGGTGCCTGGAACCTGGTTTTGGCGCGTGGCTTCTTTTGCCGGAGCCGAGCAAGGGCCTTGGAGCATGCCCCAGCAGTTTGTCTTGAAGCCTGCGCCAGTGGCTCCTGCGGTGGAAACAGTTACTCATGATGACTCATTGCAACTGCACTGGCAGAAGGTCGGAACAGGGCAAAAATACCGTCTGCAGCTCGCAGAGGATCAAAGTTTCACCAATCTGCTGACAGATGTGGTGCTGGACGAACCCCGCTGGTCCATGCATCGCCCCCAGTCTCCCGTGCATTTCCGTATTCGAACCATTGATGATGACGGGTATGCAGGGGCGTGGAGTCCGGCGCATACCATCTACCCGAAATCCGAGCCATGGTACCTTTTCGGCATACCTGCAATTGCAATCATACTGCTGGCTTTGTGAATGTCTGAACGGCGCAGAACAGAGTGGAACCTGCGGCTGATCATCGGCTCCGCCCTGTTGTGTCTGGCGATGCTTTTTACCTGGCGGGGCTGGCTGTCTGATCTGGACAACCTGGTCTATGACGGCTTCATCCGCCAGATGGACACCCCGGTTCTGGATGAAATTGTTGTGGTGGCAATTGATCCCAAGAGCCTGTCCAGCCTGGGCCGCTGGCCGTTTCCCCGCAGCCACCATGCTGATTTGCTGCAACAGCTGACCCGGGGAAAGCCCGCAGCCATAGCGATGGACATGAATTTCGCAGAGGCAGACCTGCGGCACCCGGAGGATGACAATCGCCTGGTGCAGGCGGTGCAGGAGAGCGGGCGGGTGGTACTGCCGGTGGTGCTGGAGCAATACAGTGCCGAGCCGGGGCTGAGAGAGAGTTTGCCCGTACTTGCCCTGCACCAGGTAGCTGCGGCGCTGGGTCATGTGGATACAGAACTGGATGCTGATGGCATTGCCAGATCCGCATTTCTCATGGCCGGACTGGACAGACCCCGTTGGCCAGCACTATCGCTGGCCATGGCGCAGGTTGGGGGCGGATGGCCAGCCGGAAAGTCTCTTCCTGATTCTGGAAAAACCCCTGTCTATACCAATATGCTATCGGGCGTGTGGCGGCGTCACCACCAGGTGCTGGTTCCTTTTCCTGCCCCCGGCAACGACCTCGCAGTGGTTTCCTATGTGGATGTCCTGACCGGAGCCGTGCCAAATACCTGGTTTCACAACAAGTATGTGCTGATTGGTGCTACCGCACCTGGTTTGGGGGACAACATTCCGACACCGATATCGGCTTCGGGACGGCCGGTTGCCGGGGTGGAGTTCAATGCGTATGTACTGAATGCGCTTTTACAGAACAGGTTGATCGTTCCGGTGTCCCTGAATCTGCAATACCTGTTCAATGCAGTGTTGATTGTGTTGATGGTGCTGTCGTACCGTCCCCGTGGATGGGGGTATGTCTATGGAATTGCCTTACTGCCAGTGGTCGTGCTGGGGGTGGGCTACCTGCTGCTTTCCCGGTTTCAGTACTGGTATCCTCCTGCGGTTATGTTGCTCAGTATCGTGCTTTTTTTCCTTATTGCGAACGCGCATCAACTGAGAAGATTGCTGCAGGTGCTGTTCGAAGAAAGGCAGCTTTCGCAAACCGCACTGACAGCAATTGGTGATGCAGTTATTCATCTGGATGATCAAGGGCGAATCCGTAAATTCAATCCCATGGCGGAAAAGCTTTCCGGGCTGGATGCAAACAAGGCCGAAGGGAAGCTGGCAGATGAAGTGTTCCGGCTGATCTGCACTACCAATGGCCGCAGGTTTTCCCTGCAGGAGTATCTGCAGCGAAAGCAGCCATTATACGACCGGATTCTGTCCCTAAGGAATGTACGGGATGAGGAGTACCAGGTGCACATGGCGCTCAATACTGTCCCCGGCACGGAAGGAAGCGCCCAGATGACGGTCTTGGTGCTGACTGATGTAAGCAAGGAGTATGTCCTGGCAAATGCAGTTACCTACCGGGAGACACACAATATTCTTACTGATCTTCCAAACCAGGATTTGATCGTCAAGCACTTGGACAGTGCTTTGCAAAGAGGAGCGGAGGCCAAGACCCAAGTGGCTGTTGTAGATCTCGATATCGATCATTTCTCTCAAATCAATGAAGTGCGCGGGATCGATATCGGCAACCAGCTGCTACAGGCGGTGACTTACAGGCTGCATGAACTCCTCGGCGGGCAGGTGGAGATCGGCCACATTGGTGGTGATGAATTCCTGCTGATCCTTGAAGAGCAGAAAATCGACAGACCCATTGAGGAAATGGTAAAGCTGGTATTTACGCTGTTTGCGCGTCCCTTGCTTGTTGTCGGTCACGAGATGCGTATCTCGCTTACCCTGGGGGTGAGCGTCTATCCGGCGCATGGAAACAATTCGGAGCTGTTGATCGGCTGTGCCGGAACAGCCATGCACCGCGGCAAAAAGGAAGGCGGTGGACAAATTGCCTACTACATGCCGGGCATGCAGGATCAAGCCAACCGTGCTCTGGAAATCGAATCCCTGCTTCATCAGACGCTGGAGTCAGGAGGATTTGAGATTTTCTACCAGCCATTGATACGGGCATCCAGCCGGAAAATTATTGGTGTAGAGGCTCTGGCGCGATTGCGGGATGCAAATAATATCTACATCAGCCCTGATGAATTTATCGAAGTGGCGGAAAAGGTTGGCTTGATTGCCGAAATGGGCTATCAGCAACTGTACAGAGCCTGCACGCAGCTCCAGCAGTGGCAAAAGCTTGGTTTTGCATTGCGCCTTTCCTACAATTTTTCACCCAGGCAAATGGGGAGTGCTGATCTTATTGAAAGAATCGGGCGAATATTGGATCGCACAGGTTTTGATCCTCAATTGCTGGATTTTGAGGTTACGGAAAACTTGCTACTGTCCAATGATCAACTGGTGGAAACGGTTCTAACACAGATTCAGGCAATGGGTATCGGAATAGTTATTGATGATTTTGGTACCGGTTATAGTGCCATGAGTTATTTGACCCGCTTTCACTTTGACCGCCTCAAGATTGACAAATCCTTTATCAGCAGCCTGAACAGCAGCTCAGGCTCCCGTGCGATTACCTCGGCGATTATTACCATGGCTCATGATTTGAAGATGGAGGTTGTGGCAGAAGGTGTGGAAACGGCCGGGCAGTATGAGCTGCTGCTTTCCCAGGGTTGTGATGAAGTGCAGGGGTATTTTTTGGGGAAACCCATGCCCGCGCAAAAAATCCAGGAATACCTGGTTGCCAATGAGGGATATGTCCAGCTGCCCCAGTGAATCGGCCAAAAGTGTTCAAACACCTGAAAAAGCTTGAAATCCTTTCGTTGTTCTCCTAAAATCCGCGCTCCTGATCGACTTTCGGGTCGATTCTCCTTGCCTCACTGTATTTGCAGGAGGCTGTTTATTAGCCATAAGGAGCTACAATGCGACACTATGAAATCGTTTTTATGGTCCATCCGGACCAGAGCGAGCAAGTGCCCTCCATGACTGAGCGCTATGTTGCCAGCATCAATGAAGATGGTGGCAAGATTCATCGTCTGGAAGATTGGGGCCGCCGCCAGCTTGCCTACCCTATCAACAAACTGCACAAGGCACACTATGTGCTGATGAATATCGAGTGTGAAAGCAGCACCCTGAAGGATCTGGAAACTGCTTTCCGTTTTAATGATGCAGTGATTCGCCATCTGACTATCCGTCGCGATGGCGCACTGAGTGAACCCTCTCTGCTGGCCAAGGCTGAAGAGAAAGACGCAGCTCCCGAAGCTGCAGCCTGATACCCGGGAGGAGTATAGATATGTCACGTTATATGCGTCGTAGAAAATATTGCCGTTTCACTGTTGAAGGCATCACAGAGATCGATTACAAGGATCTTGGATTGCTGAAACAGTATGTAAGCGAGTCGGGCAAGATTGTGCCCAGCCGCATTACCGGTACCAGTGCCAAGTATCAACGCCAGTTGGCAACAGCTATCAAGCATGCGCGGTTCCTGGCTTTGGTGCCTTTTACCGATTCCCACAAATAAGTTCTAAATAGAATTAACTAAGTCTCGTATGGCTTTGCTGTTCAAGAGGAAAAAGTGCCCAATCTTCTGAAAAAAACCTGATGAAAGCCTTAGCCGCCTTCATCATGAAGGGCCGTATGCAGGCCGTCATGGTAGCCACCGTGTTTACCGTGCTGGCCTTGCTGATTACCCCTCTGGGAATTGCCAGTTCAGCTGTCATTGCTCTGGTGGTGCTCAGAAAGGGTGTCAGGGAAGGTCTGATGACCGTGGTTCTGGGTGGAGTGGCGCTTTTCATTCTGGGGCTGTTGGTTTTCGGGCAGCCCCTGCCCCTGGCTATTATCGGCATGTTGTTGTGGCTGCCGATGCTGGTGTTGGGTGAGGTGTTGCGCGCTACCCGCTCCCTGCGGCTGGTGATTGAAGTGGCAGTGGTGTTGGGTGCGTTGATTATTGGTGTTCAGTACCTGTTGCTTGATGATGTGGTTCTGTTCTGGTCTGGAATACTGGAGCAGTACAGCGCCCAGATCATGGATGCCAGGGTAGTCAGCGATGCCGATCGCGAGGCCATGGTGGTGGATTTGGCTCCCTGGATGGCAGGTGGCATGGGGGCGGCCTGGTTTTTGCAGCTGGCGCTGTCGTTGTTTCTGGCCCGGAGCTGGCAGGCAGCCATGTACAATCCGGGCGGTTTTGCCGAAGAGCTTCGGCAGTTGCGCCTGGGGCGTTGGCTGCTGATCCTGGTGCCCCTGCTGCTGCTGGTGGGCAGCCTGTCGGATACACCAGGATTTCCTTTGCAGCTGGCGCTGGTAGGCATGACGGCGTTCTTTTTGCAGGGAGTAGCCCTGGTGCATGGCCTGGTGCAGGAATTCAAGGGAAATCAGGGGTGGTTGATCGGTTTTTATCTATTGTTGGTCATCGGTATGCCGGCGAGTTTTACAGCAATATCTGCTGCGGGCTATGCTGATGGCTGGTTGAATTTTCGGGCGAGAGTCCGGGCTCGCAACCCTGAGGGTGACGAGTAAGACCTAATGAGGTACAAGTAAAATGGAAGTGATTCTTCTGGATAAAGTGAGTGGCCTGGGTGATCTGGGCGACAAGGTTGCAGTAAAACCCGGTTATGGCCGCAATTTTCTGATTCCCAGTGGCAAAGCAATTCCCGCCACCAGAACCAACCTTGCGGAATTTGAAAAGCGCCGTGCGGAACTGGAGAAAGAGGCTGCCGGAAAACTGGCTGTGGCGGAATCCAGGAAAGCTGCAGTGGAAGGTCTGAATGGCATTACCATCAGCCACAAGGCAGGTGAGGAAGGCAAGCTGTTCGGTTCTGTGGGCACCGTGGATATTGCCAGCGCCTGCAACGCAGCTGGCGTTGCTGTGGAAAAGAATGAAATCCGCCTTCCGGATGGTCCTATGCGTGCCACTGGCGAGTTTGAAGTGGTGCTGCATCTGCATCCAGATGTGAATGCCATGCTGAAAGTGATTATCATCGCCGAAGAATGACGTTGGAGCCGTCCGGGTTTTGGGCATGACTTCCCCGGGTCGTGCCCGAGACTGGAATTGACTGCTCAGGACAAGAAGATAAGGTAACGCTGCAAAAAGCCGCGACAAGTAATTGTCTTGTCGCGGCTTTTTGTTTTTTTATTTAGCCGCTGTTCTCAAAGCTGCATTTTTTCTGTAACCTTCCTGCATGCCATTCGATACCTCTTTGTCAGAAGCCGTTCCAGACTATCCTGAAACTGATCGGGAAATGGAACAGTTGCGCATTCCTCCCCATTCCGTGCAGGCGGAGCAATCGGTGGTAGGGGGGCTGATGCTGGACAACAGCACCTGGGATCAGATTGCCGATCGGGTGGGATCCAAGGATTTTTATCGTCATGAACATCAGCTGATTTTTTCCGCCATCCAGATTCTTGCCGATGAGCAGAAACCATTTGATGTTGTGACTCTGGCGGAAGAGCTGGAGCGCCGGGAGGAACTGGAAGACGTGGGCGGCCTGCCTTACCTGGCGGCCCTGGCGGAAGATACGCCCAGCGCGGCCAATATTCGTGCTTATGCCGATATTGTGCGGGAGCATTCGGTTACCCGCCAATTGATTCGTGTCGGCACAGAAATTGCGGAAAGTGGTTTTCGCCCGGAAGGACGCAAGGTCGCCGAATTGCTGGACAATGCGGAAAGCAAGGTGTTTCAGATTGCCGAGCAGCGACAGAAAGAAGGTGAGGGTTTTCAGGCCATCAAGGGTCTGCTGGTCAAGGCTATCGATCGTATCGAGGAGCTGCAAAGCAGTGATGAACCAATTACCGGCATCAGCACGGGGTTTGATGATTTTGATGAAAAGACTTCCGGATTGCAGCCTGCCGACCTGGTCATCGTGGCGGGGCGTCCCTCCATGGGCAAGACCACCTTTGCCATGAATATCGCCGAGAATGCAGCCATAAAGACAGGTCTCCCGGTGGCGGTATTTTCCATGGAAATGCCCAATGAAGCGCTGACCATGCGCATGATTTCTTCTCTGGGGCGCATCGACGGCCATCGTATCCGCACGGGAAAGCTGGAGGATGATGAGTGGCCACGCCTCACCTCTGCAATCAATATTCTCAACCAGACCAAGCTGTTTATCGATGATACGCCGGCACTCAGCCCCACGGATCTGCGAGCCCGGGCGCGACGCCTGATGCGCGAGCAGGGTGGCAAGCTGGGCTTGATTGTCATTGACTATTTGCAGCTCATGCAGATTCCTGGTGGAGGGGAGAATCGTACCAATGAAATATCCACCATATCGCGCAGTCTCAAGGCCTTGGCCAAAGAGCTGAATGTTCCGGTCGTCGCCTTGTCCCAGCTGAACCGCAGCCTGGAACAACGCCCCAACAAACGCCCCATCATGTCCGACTTGCGGGAATCCGGCGCCATCGAGCAGGATGCGGATCTGGTAGTGTTTATTTACCGGGACGAGGTCTACAACGAAGAAAGCACCGACAAGGGTATGGCGGAAATCATCATCGGCAAGCAGCGCAATGGTCCCATAGGCAAAGTGCGCCTGACTTTTCTGGGGCAGTTCACCAAGTTCGAGAACTATATCAATCCGGTTTATGGTGATCCTGTACATTGAGCCGTACCACTCTTACTGAACTGTCAGGTTGATGCCTTTTTCTCCATGGATAGAAATAGACGGCGAAGCCTTGCGGCACAATCTGAGAGTGGTGCGAAAGCATGCTGCGCATTCCCGGGTGATGGCCGTAATCAAGGCTGACGCCTACGGGCATGGCATGTTGCCGGTTGCTGCCGCTCTCGCAGAAGCTGATGGCTTCGCTGTGGCACGGGTTGATGAAGCAGCCCGGCTGCGTGAAGCCGGCATCGACAAGAAAATATTGGTGCTGTCTGGAGCTCATGATGGGCAGGAATTGCTCCAGGCCTCACGGTTGGGGGTGGAGCTGGTAATGCATCATGCTGCACAGCTCACATTGTGGGCGGAAACCGGATTGCCCCGCCCGGTAGCTGTGTGGCTGAAGCTCGATACCGGCATGAACCGCCTGGGGTTTCCAGCGCAACAGGCACAAGAGCTGCTTTCCCGGCTGCGAAATTTGCCTGGTGTTGCGAAGGTGACCGGGATTCTCACCCATCTGGCAAACGCCGATCATCTGGAAGATGACTATACTTCGCTTCAACTGCAGCGCTTTTCCCGGGCCACTGCCGCGCTCAATCTACCGCTGTCGATTGCAAATTCTGCGGGTATTCTGGGCTGGCCGTCCAGCCATGAGGACTGGGTGCGTCCCGGCATCATGCTCTACGGTGCTTCGCCGTTTTCCGTACAGGTGGAAGAGCTGCGACCAGCAATGACTTTTGGATCAAGGCTGATTTCTGTTAACACCATCCAGGCCGGTGAACCCATTGGCTATGGCGGCATCTGGCAGGCGCCGGAGTCCATGCCTGTTGGAGTGGTCGCAGCAGGCTATGGTGATGGTTATCCACGGGAAACGCCTGCAGGAACACCAGTGCTACTCAATAATCAGAGGGTTCCTGTTGTGGGCCGTGTCTCCATGGATACGCTGATGGTGGATTTGCGCCGGCAGCCACGGGCGCAGGTTGGTGATGAGGTGGTTCTCTGGGGACGGGGTTTGCCTGCAGAAACCATTGCGGCGGCAGTACAGACCATTCCCTATACGCTGTTTTGCGGAATTACCCCAAGGGTGCAACGCAGGGAGCGTGAGGAACGCTGATGGCAAAAGCCAGAACCCTATATGTCTGCCGGGATTGTGGTGGTGGTTTTCCCAAGTGGGCCGGGCAATGCTCCGATTGTGGCGCCTGGAACAGCCTGGAAGCGTCTATTTCCGAAGCGAATCAAAAGACAATGCCACGCTTTGCGGGATACAGCGGTGATGCAGCGGCAGCCATGATTCGCCCCTTGTCTGCGGTCGATGCCGAGAAGACCCAGCGTACTGCCACTGGATTACCTGAGCTGGATCGGGTGCTGGGAGGGGGGTTGGTGCAGGGTTCGGTTGTGCTTATCGGTGGTGATCCCGGTATCGGAAAATCCACCCTGTTGATTCAGGCGCTGGCCAGCCTTTCGGAGCACATGCGGCCTCTGTATGTCAGTGGCGAGGAATCAGCCGAGCAAATCAGCATGCGGGCTGCGCGTCTGGGCCTGCCTGTAGACCGCTTGCAGCTGCTTACGGAAACCTGTGTGGAGCGCATACTGGCTCTGGCGGACAAACACCGTCCCAGTGTAATGGTCATGGATTCCATCCAGACTTTCTATTCGGAGCAGCTGCAATCTGCTCCGGGAGCCGTGGCTCAGGTGCGGGAATCTGCTGCGCAACTGGTGCGATTTGCGAAGCAGACCGGCATCAGCCTGTTCCTGGTGGGGCATGTCACCAAGGAAGGGGCGCTGGCAGGCCCCAGGGTGCTGGAGCATATGGTGGATACCGTGCTGTACTTTGAAGGTGAGGCAGGCAGCCAGATTCGCCTGGTGCGGGCGATCAAGAACCGGTTTGGAGCAGTGAACGAACTGGGCGTTTTTGCCATGACAGACAAGGGACTCAAGGAAGTGAGCAATCCCTCTGCCATTTTTCTTTCCCGCCACGAAGAGCAGGTGTGCGGCAGTGCAATCCTGGTCACCCGCGAGGGCACACGCCCCATGCTGGTAGAAGTGCAGGCGTTGGTGGATCAAAGCTCCCTGGGAAATCCGCGACGAGTGGCCCTGGGGCTGGAGCAGAATCGCCTGGCCATGCTGTTGGCGGTGCTGCACCGTCACGGTGGCATCGGTATGGTCGATCAGGATGTTTTTCTGAATATCGTGGGTGGCGTGCGGGTGACCGAAACGGCGGCTGATCTGCCCGTACTGCTGTCGGTGCTGTCCAGCTTTCGCGACCGGTCTTTGCCCATGGGGCTGGCGGCTTTCGGAGAAGTAGGTCTGGCTGGGGAGATCAGGCCGGTTCCCTGTGGTGAAGACCGTGTGCGCGAAGCCGCCAAGCATGGCTTCAAGTGCATTCTTCTGCCTGCAGCCAACCGGCCGCGCAAGGCGATAACCGGTATCGAGGTGATACCGGTTCAGCGTCTTTCCCAGGCTTTGTCTGTTCTTTTTGAGTAACGACCTGAATCCATGGGTTCATGACGGCGCATAGCGCAAGCGCTTGATCCCCCAGCGGTTCAAAAAATGCCCGCTTAACCTGAGGGTGAAGCCAGGATTTTTTGATTCCACCGGGAAATCAATATCATACGCGCTGCAGCCGCCCTGAGCCCACGGATTCAGGTAATAACTGTTTATTTGCCAACAATGCCGTTTGACTGGGTGCTGCTGCTTTATCTGTGCTGGAGCCTATTGCGTGGCTGGTGAATGGGTTTCTATCCTGAACTATTCCCCCGCCGGGTTACTATTTGTTGTTGGCCATGCTGGCGGACTTGTGCCAGAGCCGGTTATGGGTGACAGTGGTACTCGTGGCTATCCGAATGCTGCCATTTTCGGTTTCCAGCGTACTGTATTCCACTTCGGCCCGCCTGGGCCGGCCATTGGCGGGAATAATTGTCCAGCAGGCGAAGATACCAAAAACTCTATTTGTTCTCCAAAAGGGCATGGCAACTGACGGGCAAGCTACCTATAATCAATGACTCAGCAAGGGACAATGCTGGCTTGTCTGCCCAAGGCCGGGCCCCTGTAACTTTCCAAAGGAAATCGCAATGTTTGATAAAACCAAGAAAGAGACGGAAAAGAAGCCATCCGCTCCCAAAGCAACTGCACCAGCAGCATCCAAATCAGCCCCCGCAAGCAATAGCGGGCAGACTACTACCATCGGCTCTTCGATCAAACTCAATGGTGAGCTGAATGGTGATGAGGATCTGCTGATTCAGGGACAGGTAGAAGGAAATGTCTATCTCAAGGAGCACAATCTTACGATCGGTGAACAAGGTGTCATCAAGGCCAACGCCTTTGCGCGGACGATTACCGTGCGTGGCCGACTCACGGGAGACCTCAACGGGATGGAGAAGGTAACCATTACCTCCACAGGCAAGGTAAGAGGAAATATCGTTTCACCCAAAGTCATCCTTGAGGAAGGCGCAACTTTTAAAGGTAGCATTGATATGGATGCGAAGGCAGCCAAGCCAGCATCTCAGCCGGCACCACCAAGCGCCAAGTCTGCCTGACGCAGAAACTGATTCATATCCATGGCTCTTTTTGCCAAGCCAAAAACCCCGGGTATTGCACCTGTGCAATCACAGTCTGGAGAGTTGGGTTGCCCGGCGTTTGCTTCTCTGGTGGAAACGCTGGAGCGCGAGCCGGAACACAAATACCATATTCTGGATCTGGCGGCAGCATCAGGGAATCATATCGAATTTTTTTCCCGTTTCCGCTGTCGTTATCATATTGGGGATGTGTTGCATGTTCTGCCGGATCTGTCCCCACCGGAGGAAGATGAACCCGCGCTGGATTTCGGGCGCATCCTTCCTTTGAATATGCCTGACAGGCTGGATCTGATTCTGGCCTGGGACGGATTGAATTATCTGGATAAAGCGCTGTTGCCTCAATTCAGTCAGCATCTTGTCCGGCAGTGCAATCCGGGTGCCTGGCTGCATGCTTTCATTTATACTCGTGGAGAAATGGCAGCACAGCCGGTTCAGTTTGAGGTGCTCTCCAGCAATGCCATGCGGCGTCAGGCCGCTACCGGCAGCACAGTGGGGGCGCCCTGCTATCCGCAAAGGGTGCTGGAAAAGTTGATGCCCGGTTTTCGCACGGCACAGTCCCGGTTGTTGAAAAATGGACTGCAGGAATGCTTGTTTCAGGTTCAGGAATAGTAAATTTTGCATGCTTGTTGGTGGTGCATCTTTGAACCCGGGATCCACCATTGGTGATGGATCCCGGGTTCAAAGATGCGCTAGCATTGCATTCAATCTATAATCACTGCAGGGCACTTCTATTAACCCGGCGACCAAATATGTCGCCGGGTTAATAGGTTGTTATTCCGGTGGATGCCGGAATCCATCAATTCCTGAAAACCGTAGACACCGGCCTCGGCAATTGCTCCTGCGTTGCTTTACCTTCACCCATCCATGGGTTCGTGTGCGGGTGTGGCGAAAACCGAGTGATTCGAGGTGCCCTGTATTCTGTTTGAGAAAATATGGAACCAGGGGGGGAAAGCTTTTCCCCGGGGATGGATTGGACGATTGGAGGGGCTATGGGGTTATTCAGTATCAAGAAACTTTTCCGGCGCGATCAGGCGCGGGCTGTACATGTTATTCGGGATCGGCGGCGTAATTTCCGCACGATGCCGAAAAAAGGTGCGGCTGTTTTGGTTGTCGATGATTCCAAAACCATACGTTTTGCCTTGAAAAAAATGCTCTCTCAGGGCGGATATCAAGTTCTTGAGGCCGATAATGGCAAAGATGCAATTGAGCTGGCCAGAAATCACGGCCCGATATTGATCATCATGGATATCGTAATGCCCGGGCTGAACGGCTTTCAGGCCACCCGCCGCATACGCAAGATGGATGAAACCCGCAAGATCCCTATCATCATCATGAGCGGCAACAAGGAAGCAACAGAAAAGTTCTGGATTCAGCGGATCGGCGCCAATGATTTCATGGGCAAGCCCTTCAACCGCCGCGATGTGTTTCAGCGGCTGGAAATGGCGGTTTACAAGAACGAAATTGCCTGAATAAGGCTCTTGTTGCCCCGCGCCCTCTGTCAGCTGCCTCGTCTTTGCAGGGGCAAAATACGGGCGGTCTTCACGGCATTGTCCTGCATTTGCAGTATTTCTACCGGATAGCCATTGATAAGCAGGCTGGTGCCTGGTTCAGGGATGCATTCAAGCTGCTCGATAATCAGCCCATTGAATGTTTTTGGCCCGTTGGTGGGCAGCTCCCAGCCAAATGTTTTTACCAGCTCGCGCACAGTGGCGCTGCCGTTTACCAGAAAGCTGCCATCTTCCTTGGGTTGAACATCAGCTATGCTGTCTGTTGGGTCGCTGGTGAATTCCCCGACAATTTCTTCCAGCAGATCACTCATGGTAACCAACCCCAGTACATCACCATATTCGTCTACAACCAGGCCCACACGGCGTTTTGCCTTTTGGAAGTTCAGCAGCTGGGTGTTGAGGGGGGTGACTTCGGGGATGAAATAGGGGGGCTGGATCAGATCCTGCAGAATTTCCCTGGTGAGCTCCCCGCTCATGAGCGCCTGCATTACCTGGCGGGCATGAATAAAACCTACCACATGATCAATGTTGCCCCGGTACACCAGTGCCTGGGTGTAAGGCATTTGCCGCAGGTCTTCCAGTAGTTCATCCCATGATTCGTCCAGGTCGATGCCATCAATTTCCTGTCGGGGGATCATGATGTCTTCTACCGTGGCTTTTTCCAGATCCAGGATTCCCAGCAGCATTTTTCTGTGCTTCTGCGGAATGAGCGCCCCGGCTTCGTTCACGATGGTGCGCAATTCCTCGCGGGTTACCCTGTCCTGGCCACCTTCTTCCGGGTACACTTTCAACAGGCGCAACAGCGCGTTGGCAAAGAGATTGACCAGCCATACCAAGGGGTAGGTGATCTTCAGCAGCGGGGTGTAAACCCAGGCGGCCGGGAAAGCCAGCTTTTCCGGGTGCAGGGCGGCCAGTGTTTTTGGTGCGACTTCAGAGAAGATCAGGATCACCAGGGTGAGCAGGCCGGCGGCAATGGGTATGGCTCCTTCCCCCCCGAGGCGAATGGCGAGGATGGTGGCTAGGGAGGAGGCGAGGATATTGACGAAATTGTTTCCCAGCAGGATCAGGCCGATGAGCCGTTCCGGGCGCTTCAGCAGGCGTTCGGCAAGCTGTGCTGCTTTGTGCCCTTCGTCCGCCAAGTGCCGCAGGCGATAGCGGTTCAAGGTCATCAACGCGGTTTCAGACCCGGAGAAACAAGCGGAGAGTATGATCAGAACAAACAGGGCGGCGAACAGTCCGCCGATGGGAATCTCGTCCAATGGTGATTTACCTTCAGTACAGGTTAGAATCATTGTCTGTGTTTGCTTGCCAGACTGTCAAGGAGAGGATGGCCCATGAAAAATATAGTGCTTGGAGGGATGCTGGCCGGTGTGGTGCTGTTTGTCTGGGGAGCAGTGGCCCACTTGTTGCTGCCTGTAGGCAAGATGGGGATGCGGGAGCTACCCCATTCCACCAGTATCAGCTATGCGCTGGATCTGGCGCTGGAAGAGTCTGGTCTGTATGCATTTCCCTGGATGAATGCAGATGAGAACATGTCAAAAAAAGCGCTGGCGGATTGGGAAGAGGCGTACCGCGATGGCCCGGTAGGGATGATTCTCTATCACCCCCAGGGAGAGGAACCCATGAGCAGTCGTTTGTTTGCCGTGCAGTTCGCTACGGATCTTGCGGCTGGCTTGATTGCTGCGGTGTTGCTGTCTTGTACCACATTGTCCTTTGCCGGAAGGCTGTTGTTCGTTACCGCTATTGGCGTGTTTTCCTGGATCACATCCAGCATTCCCTGGTGGAACTGGTACGGTTTTCCCGCTGAATTCGTTGCTGGGGCGGGTATTTATATGATTGTCGGCTGGTTTCTTGCCGGGCTGGTGCTGGCAGCATTGGGGGGGAGCCAAAGGAGATCCTGACGAGGCAGGTTAGAGGATGAGGGCAGCCAGGACCCGCCGGTCTTCCGCCAGCAATATATTGTAAGTGCGGCATGCCGCATGGGTGGGCATGACTTCGTAACCAATGCCCGCTTGCATCAACGGTGCAAAAACCGATGGATGAGGAAACAACTGCCGTTCTCCACTGCCCAGAAGGACAATGTCCGGCTGGTATGCCGCCAGCAGGGAAAGGTGTTTTTCCGATAGATCCTGCACGGCTTGCAGCGCCCAGGGATCACACAGTTTTTCCGGCATCAGCAGCAGATTGTGCCGGAACTCTGCATTGCCGATGTGAATGCAGCCCGCCTCATAAGCCTCGATGAGGTATCTGCTGTTGACTTGATCCCGGGCGAATTTCATGGCCGCTATCATACCTTGAGCGCGGCCATTGTACGACAGGCAAACCAGGAAGGGGCAGCAGCCCATTCACTCAGCATGAAGGGCAGTGGCATGTGCGCGACAATTGAATTTTCCTTCCTGCTCATGTACTTTACTCGTTTGCCTGAATTTCCAGCTTGCTAGAGGTTTCCTGTGTCCACCCCTGAAATGGAAGAATTCCGCCGCATCAAGCGGTTGCCGCCCTATGTTTTTGCCATCGTCAATGAATTGAAGGCGGAAGCGCGGGCGCGGGGTGAGGATATCATTGATTTTGGCATGGGCAATCCCGATCAAGGTACGCCCCAGCATATCGTGGACAAGCTGTGCGAGGCTGCCCAGCGCAAGGATACCCACCGCTATTCCATGTCCAGGGGTATCCCGCGCTTGCGCAGGGCCATTTGCAATTGGTACAGGGACCGCTACCAGGTGGAGCTGGATCCTGAAACCCAGGCTATCGTCACCATCGGTTCCAAGGAGGGGTTGGCGCACCTGTCTCTGGCCTGCGTGGGGCCGGGGGATTCGGTGCTGGTGCCCAATCCCGCCTATCCCATCCATCCCTGGGGCTTTGTTATCGCCGGAGCCGATGTGCGCCATGTGCCCCTGGTGGAAGGTGTGGATTTTTTCGAGAAGCTGGAAGAGGCCATCAAGGCCTCCTGGCCCCGGCCAAAAATGCTGGTGATCAATTTTCCCGGTAACCCGACCAGCCAGTGTGTGGATCTGGATTTCTTCGAAAAGGTGGTGGAGATTGCCAGGGAGCACAATATCTGGGTGATTCACGACCTGGCCTATGCGGATATAGTATTTGATGGCTACAAAGCGCCCTCGATTCTGCAAGTGCCGGGAGCGGAAGAGATTGCGGTGGAGTTTTTTTCCCTGTCGAAAAGCTACAATATGCCCGGTTGGCGCGTAGGTTTCATGTGCGGCAACAAGACCCTGGTGGCGGCTTTGGCGCGGATGAAATCCTATCTGGATTACGGCATGTTCACGCCGATCCAGGTGGCGGCCATTGCCGCCCTGGAAGGCCCCCAGGAATGCGTGGCGGACATCCGGGGCATGTACGAGTCCCGACGCAATGCGCTTTGCGACGGGCTGAACAACATTGGCTGGGCCGTGGAGCGGCCCAAGGCCACCATGTTTGTATGGGCGCCGATTCCTGAAGCGTATTTGGATATGGGTTCTTTGGAGTTTTCCAAGAAATTGCTTATTGACGCAAAGGTGGCTGTGTCTCCCGGTATCGGCTTCGGCGAATATGGCGACAGTCATGTGCGCTTCGGGCTGATTGAAAACGAGCATCGCACCCGCCAGGCCGTGCGCGGTATTCGGGATATGTTTCGCAAGGACGGCGTTTTACAGGAAAACCGGCTGGCATTGTTGCCCCGGTAACAGATTTGAAATAACAGGAGAAGAAGCTTGGAACCCGTAAAAGTGGGATTGCTGGGATTGGGTACCGTCGGTGGCGGCACCATGAATGTACTGCACCGGAATGCAGCGGAAATCAGCCGCCGCGCCGGTCGTGATATTGTGGTCAGTCATGCTGCGGCGCGGGAGTTTGACCCCAAGGACATCGACGGCCTGGACAAGGTGAGTATTACCAACGATGCCTTCGAGGTTGTGCGCCACCCGGAAGTGGATGTGGTGGTGGAGCTTATTGGCGGTTATTCCCCGGCCAAGGAGCTGGTGCTCGAAGCCATCGCCCAGGGCAAACATGTGGTTACCGCTAACAAGGCGCTGATCGCCTTGCATGGCAATGAAATCTTCAGCGCGGCTCAGGCGAAGGGCGTCACCGTCGCCTTCGAGGCGGCGGTTGCGGGGGGCATTCCCATCATAAAGGCATTGCGCGAAGGGCTGGCGGCCAACCACATCGAATGGATTGCGGGCATCATCAACGGCACCGGGAACTTCATTCTGACCGAGATGCGGGACAAGGGCAGGAATTTTGCCGATGTGCTCAAGGAGGCTCAGGAGCTGGGCTATGCCGAGGCTGACCCCACCTTCGATGTGGAAGGCATCGATGCCGCCCACAAGCTGACCATCCTGGCGTCACTGGCGTTCGGTATCCCACTGCAATTCGACAAATGCTACACCGAAGGCATAGGCAAGATCGAAGCCCAGGACGTGGAATATGCAGAAGAGCTGGGATACCGCATCAAGCATCTGGGGGTTACGCGCCGCACAGACACAGGCGTGGAGCTGCGGGTGCATCCCACGCTGATTCCCGAGCGTCGCCTCATCGCCAATGTGGATGGTGTGATGAATGCCGTGCTGGTAAAAGGCGATGCTGTGGGTTCCACCCTGTATTACGGCGCGGGGGCGGGTTCCCTGCCTACTGCGTCCGCAGTGGCCGCTGATATCATCGATATCGCCCGCGCCCTTACCGTCGATCCGGACAGTCGTGTGCCCCACCTGGCCTTCCAGCCGGATGAGTTGTCGGATTTCCCCGTGCTGGACATGGATCAGATCGAGACCGCCTATTATCTGCGGCTTACCGTGGAGGACAAACCCGGTGTACTGGCGAAAGTGACCGGCATTCTGGGAGAGTCGGGCATCAGCATCGAAGCGGTAAAACAGAAAGAACCCCCAAGTGGCGAGCCGGAAGTGCCTCTGGTGTTGCTGACCCACCGGGTATTGGAAGGCGACATGAATCGCGCCCTTGCCGCCATCGCGGCCATGGATGCGGTAAGAAGCGTTTCCCGAATCCGGGTAGAATACCTGGACTGACCGCACCCCATCACAATCAACCAAGTACAATCGTCCTATTCGAGGTTTGGAGCATGCCATTTCGTCCCCGTTACACCGGCCTGATCAACAAATACCGTGACCGCCTGCCGGTGCATGATGACACCCGTATTATCAGTCTGGGAGAAGGCAACACCCCCCTGATCCGGCTCAACAACATTCCTCGCGCCTTGGGCAAGGACGTGGATATCTATGTCAAATACGAAGGCCTGAATCCCACCGGCTCATTCAAGGACCGGGGCATGACCATGGCGGTCACCAAGGCGGTGGAAGAGGGCAGCAAGGCGGTGATCTGTGCTTCCACGGGAAATACTTCCGCCTCTGCAGCGGCCTATGCGGCGCGGGCGGGAATAAAAGCCTTCGTGCTGATCCCGGAAGGAAAGATCGCCATGGGCAAGCTGGCGCAAACCATGATGTATGGCGCAGTCACCATCCAGATTCGCGGCAATTTCGATGATGGCATGCGCCTGGTGAAGGAGGTCGCCGACGAGGCACCTGTGACCATTGTTAATTCCATCAACCCGTTTCGCATCCAGGGGCAAAAAACCGCAGCTTTCGAAATTGTTGAGGAACTGGAGGCGGCGCCGGACTATCACTGCCTGCCGGTAGGCAATGCCGGCAACATCACCGCTTACTGGATGGGATACAAGGAGTATCATGATCACGGTATTGTTAATTCCGCGCCGACAATGGTGGGCTATCAGGCATCAGGAGCCGCCCCCTTCTTGCGGGGCGGGCCTGTGGATCACCCGGAAACCATTGCTTCCGCCATCCGCATTGGCCATCCCCAGTCCTGGGATCTTGCCTGGAATGCGCAGAAAGAGTCCGGCGGCTGGTTCGATGAATTCAGCGATGAACAGATCCTCAAGGCACAAAAAATGCTGGCGACCATGGAGGGTGTGTTCTGCGAGCCGGCCTCAGCTACCTCCCTGGCCGGCGCCATGCGGGACATCCGCTCGGGAAAGATCACTGAAGGCAGCAAGATCGTCTGCACCCTTACCGGCAACGGGCTGAAAGATCCGGATACGGCAATCAAGCAATGTACCGATCCTGCGATTGTTATTGAAGCCACCCTTGGCTCGGTGAAGGACGCCATTCTGGGCAATATGCAGGAATGATCCATCATCTATTGGTTCCCGATCTTCTGGAGCCGCCGCCTGCTGGCATGGAAACCGCGGATATTCCGCGGTTTCCTGTTCTTGAGAGCCTCCTTGCCCGCGCGGACAAGAAGGCCGCGCCTGGGAACCTCGATACCAACCTTTTCCGGCTTTTCCATCTGGGCGAAGAGGCTCCCGCCACGGCCCCCCTGTGCTGGCTTGCGGACAGCGGTGAGGAGGCTCCCGGCTGGGTGCTCCAGGCCGTGCCGGTATATCTGCGTGCGGATCGGGACCAGGTGCTGCTTTTCCCCTTGCAGGAAAAACAGATGGACTGGCAGCAGGCAGAGCGCTTCATTTTGGCATTCAACAGGCATTTTGCCGAAGACGGGCTGGTGCTGAAGGCGGCTTCCCCCCTGTGCTGGTATCTGTTTACCCAAACGCCCGTCTGTTCCGGTTTTGTTGATCTGTCCCGGGTTGCCGGGCGCAGCATGGCTTCTTTCCTGCCTGAAGGGAAGGATGAGAGGTTCTGGCGCAACGTCATCAACGAAACCCAGATGCTGTTTTTCCAGCAGGAAGAGAACGAGGCAAGGCAGGCGCAAGGCTGGTTGCCGGTTAGTGGTTTGTGGTTCAGTGGAGCTGGTGTGCTTCCTGAAAAGCGGCCCGTAGCTCCTGTAGAAACTGCAGGAGAGTATTGCCTGCTGGCCGGGTTGAAACGCTATGCGGCAAGCACGGATCCTGATTGCTCGGTGATGGTCATCGATACTCTGGCCAAGGCTCGCAGGGAGCGGGATGCAGCAAACTGGCTGCAGGAAATTCGTGAACTGGAGCGCCAGCTTGCCGCCCTGGTGTATACCGCGAAGGAAATCTGCCTGTATCCCTGCCAGGGAACGGCTTATTACTGGAAAAGCCGCATGAAATACCGATTGTGGAGAAAGGTCAAAAGCATCACAGGGAAAGATTCCTGATCTGCTGATACTTGTGACAATGGACGACATGATCATTCACCATGCCGGTGGCTTGCATGAAGGCGTAGCAGATGGTGGAGCCGGTGAATTTGAAACCTCTTTTCTTCAGATCCTTGCTCATGGCGTCGGATTCCGCTGAAGTGGCAGGCACCTCCGCATCGGTTTTCCAGGCATTTTGAATGGGCTGGCCACCGACGAATTGCCAGATATAACGATCAAAACTGCCGTGTTCTTCCTGCGTGGCGAGAAATGCCTGGGCATTGCTTACCGCAGAATGGATTTTCAGCCGGTTGCGAACGATGCCGGGGTTGGCCAGCAGGGCGGCAATCTTTTTTTCAGAGTAGCGTGCAATTTTCTTGGCATCGAAATGATCGAATGCCTTGCGATAGTGCTCGCGTTTGCCGAGAATGAGCGCCCAGCTTAATCCCGCCTGGGCGCCATCGAGAATCAGCGACTCGAACAGCAGGCGGTCGTCATGAACGGGCTGTCCCCATTCCTGGTCATGATATGTCTGTTCCAGGGAGCTGGCGTTCGCCCATGTGCAGCGGATGATGGTCAATGGTAGCTCCGCATCTGCCCTACCAGCACACCCTGTATCTGTACCTGTTCCGGCAAGAAACTCATGGATTGCATATTGCTGTTGGCTGGATGCAGAACAACCTTTCCCTGCTGCTGTTCGATGCGTTTGAGGGTGGCTTCCTCGCCATCCACCAAGGCAACCACGATCTCCCCGTTGCGCGCATGATCGCGTTGCTCGATAACCACCCAGTCGCCGTCCAGTATGCCCTCATCGATCATGGAATCCCCCTTGACCTCCAGTACATAGCAAGGGTTTTCAGTACGCAGGGGAGGGGGGATGGTGATGGTTTCCGGATTGGCGATGGCCTCGATGGGCTGGCCGGCGGCAATGCGCCCGTACAGGGGCAGTTCGTTTCCGTCTGAATTGAACTCTTCTGCTGGCGCCTGGGCAAGACGCACTCCCCGGCGCTGGTTGTGCATGGGTTCGATGAGTTTTTCCTTGATCAGTGCCTGCAATTGCTTGTGCAGGGAGCCGCGGGAACTCAGTCCCAGTGCGTCGCAGAGTTCATCCAGCGTTGGTGGGTGGGGAAACTCGTGCAGATGGGTGAGGAGGTATTCGTAGATTTCCTGCTGGCGGCGGGTCAGGTTGGGCATATTCATGTTGCGCTCCTTTAGTGCTACGTTCGTTCTATTATAGAACAAAACAGGAACATTGATAGTGATAAGCGGAAATATCTGCATAAAACTGCTCATTTACCCTCGTCAGCCTGATAAAATGCCTGTTTTCCGACTGTAATAATCATTGCCAATGACAGCCAGAACACGTTTTGCCCCCAGTCCAACGGGCTATTTGCATGTGGGGGGCGCCCGCACGGCATTGTTTTCCTGGCTCTATGCGCGCAAGCATGGTGGCCGGTTTGTGCTGCGCATCGAAGATACTGACCGGGAGCGCTCCACCCAGGAGTCGGTAAATGCCATTCTCGAAGGTATGACCTGGCTGGGCCTGGAATATGACGAAGGGCCTTTTTATCAGACCCACCGTTTCGAGCGCTACAACCAGGCCATCGATGAGCTGCTGGAAAAAGGTCTGGCCTATCGTTGTGATTGCTCCAGGGAGCGCCTGGAAGAACTGCGAGAGCGGCAAATCTCGGCAAAGGTCAAGCCACGCTATGATGGCTTCTGTCACCATCGGGAAATCGACCCGAAACAGCCTCATGTGATTCGCTTCCGCAATCCGGATACCGGCGCCGTGGTGTTCGACGACCTGGTGCGCGGGCGTATCAGCGTCGCCAATGCGGAGCTGGATGACCTGATCATTCGCCGTAGTGATGGTGCGCCCACCTACAACCTGACCGTGGTGGTGGATGATGCCGATATGAACATCACCCAGGTGATTCGCGGCGACGACCATATCAACAACACGCCGCGGCAGATCAATCTGCTCAATGCCCTGGGGCTGGAGGTGCCTGAATACGCCCACCTGCCCATGATTCTGGGGGACGATGGCGCCCGCCTGTCCAAGCGTCATGGCGCCGTCAGCGTCATGCAGTACATGGAAGAGGGCTTCCTGCCGGAGGCGCTGCTCAATTATCTGGTGCGCCTGGGCTGGTCTCATGGCGATCAGGAAATCTTTTCCCTGGATGAAATGGTGGAGCTGTTCGAGTTGAGCGAAGTCAACAAGGCGCCCTCTGCCTTCAATACGGACAAATTGCTGTGGATCAACCAGCACTACATCAAGGCGGATGCTCCACAACGCATCGCCCGTCTGCTTTCACCCCACATGGGAAAGCTGGACATCGACCCGGCGGAAGGGCCGGATCTTGTGAAAGTGGTAGAGGCCCAGCGAGAGCGTGCCAGCACCCTGGTGGAGCTGGCCCGGATCAGCGCCTTTTATTACCGGGATTTTGAAACCTTCGATGAAAAGGCTGCGAAAAAAGCCTTCAAGGCCGCCGCCCTGAAGCCTTTACAACTGGTGCGCTCCCGCCTGACGGAACTGGAATACTGGAACCGTGAGGATATCCATGCAGTGATCGACAGCACCGTAGAAAGCCTGGGAGTCGGCTTCGGCAAGGTCGCCATGCCGGTGCGGGTGGCGGTAACTGGCGGTTCGCCGTCGCCGGATCTTGACCTCACCATGGAAATGATTGGCCGGGAAGCCTGTCTGCGCCGCATCGACAAAGCCATCGATTACCTACAGAAACAGTCATGACCGATAACAATACACCAACCAACTTCATCCGCCAGATTATTGAAGAAGACCTGGCCAGCGGCAAGCACTCCAGCATCCGCACCCGTTTTCCGCCGGAGCCCAATGGTTATCTGCATATCGGTCACGCTAAATCCATCGTACTGAATTTCGGTGTGGCGGAAGATTACAAAGGTCAGTGCAACCTGCGCTTCGACGATACCAACCCCCACAAGGAAGACGAAGAATATGTGGAGGCGATCAAGGATGACGTGCGTTGGCTGGGCTACAACTGGGCGGGGCAATATTTTGCTTCGGATTACTTCGAGCAGTTATGCGGCTTTGCCGTGGAGCTGATTCGGAACGGCAAGGCCTATGTTTGTGATCTGAATGCCGATCAGGTACGTGAATATCGCGGCACCCTTACCGAACCGGGCAGGGACAGCCCGTACCGGGAGCGCAGCGTAGAAGAAAATCTGGATCTGTTCCAGCGTATGCGGGCTGGCGAGTTTGAAGATGGCGCCCGCACCCTGCGGGTAAAAATCGACATGGCTGCTCCCAATATGAATTTACGCGACCCTGCGATCTACCGCATTCGCCGGGGCGTGGTGCATCATCAGACCGGAGATGCCTGGAGCATCTACCCCATGTATGACTTCACCCACCCGATCTCCGATGCCCTGGAGGGGATCACCCATTCCCTGTGCACCCTGGAATTCGAGGATCACCGCCCCCTGTATGACTGGATACTGGATAACATCAGCACGCCCTGTCATCCGCGCCAGATCGAATTTGCCCGCCTGAATCTCGAATACACCATCATGAGCAAACGCAAGCTCACCCAGCTGGTGGCGGAAGAACATGTGGAGGGCTGGGACGACCCGCGCATGCCCACCATCGCGGGCCTGCGCCGCCGGGGTTATACGTCTGCCGCCATTCGTGATTTCTGCAACCGCATCGGTGTAACCAAGTCGGATGGAACTGTGGAAATGAGTGTGCTCGAAGCCAGTATTCGTGAGGATCTGGATCGCACAGCGCCACGGCGCATGGCAGTGCTCGATCCCCTGCGCGTGGTGATCACCAACTACCCGGAAGATCAGGAGGAAACCCTTGTCGGCCCCAACCATCCCAAGGATGAATCCATGGACTCCCGTGAGCTGAAGTTCTCCCGGGAACTGTGGATCGACCGGGCGGATTTCCGCGAAGAAGCAAACAAGAAGTACAAACGCCTGGTCACCGGAGGCGAGGTACGCTTGCGCAACGCCTACACCATCATCTGCAACAAGGTGATCAAGGATGTCAGTGGTGAAATCAAGGAGCTGCATTGTAGCTACGATCCCCATACCCTGGGACGCAATCCCGAAGGCCGCAAGCTGCGGGGTGTGATCCACTGGGTTTCCGCCCTTGCAGCCGTCCCGGCGCAAGTGCGCCTCTATGACCGGCTGTTTACCGTTCCCGTGCCGGATGGGATAAAGGACAAACCCTTTCAGGAATTCCTCAATCCTGATTCCCTTAAAGTAGTGCAAGCCATGCTCGAACCCTCCCTGGCCGATGCCCGCCCGGGAGAGCGCTTTCAGTTTGAGCGTGAAGGATACTTCTGCCGGGACGACAAGGCAGCAGACAAGCTGGTCTTCAATCGGATTGTCAGCCTGCGGGACTCTTGGGGAAAAGGGTAATCGCCTGCCGAACAGCAAAAATTCTTGCGAAAACTGTAGACAGAAAAAAACGGCTGGATTATCATACGCGCCTCTTGAGGAAGCCTAAGGCGCTGCAGAGGTTCCATAGGTACTTAAGCGGGGCCATAGCTCAGCTGGGAGAGCGCAACACTGGCAGTGTTGAGGTCGGCGGTTCGATCCCGCCTGGCTCCACCATATTCAATGGCGCGGCCATAGCGCCTGGAATAAAACCAAAGACAAGTTTACTTGTCCCCTTCGTCTAGAGGCCTAGGACACCGCCCTTTCACGGCGGTAACAGGGGTTCGACTCCCCTAGGGGACGCCATATCAAAGCCTGTCAACTCAACGAGTTGACAGGCTTTTTCTTTGTCTGGTGGCTTCGGGTATTCCCCTGTGCTTGGAGATTTCTGTGGTTTGAGGTGCGTGTTCCCCCACATGCCAGTGGTATAATGCGAAAATAATTTGTTTGTCCTGCAGCCCGAGGTTTCTCCATGGAAAAGATCACCTGTTTCAAGGCATATGACGTGCGTGGCCGTATTCCCGATCAGCTCAATGAAGACATTGCCTATCGCATCGGCAGCGCCTATGCAGCCTTTCTCCGGCCCAAAACCGTGGTAGTGGGAGAGGATATTCGCCTGTCCAGCCCTGAATTGCTGAAAGCCGTGGTGCGCGGCCTCACGGACAGCGGCGTGGACGTGAAGGAGCTGGGTCTGTGTGGAACTGAAGTGGTGTATTTCGCCACGGATCATTATGGCTATGACGGTGGCATTATGGTCACCGCCAGCCACAATCCCATGGATTACAATGGCCTGAAGTTTGTGCGTGAGGGTTCGCGGCCCATCAGCGCCGATACCGGCCTGGAAGAGATT
The DNA here is from genome assembly GCA_027083925.1 of Sedimenticola sp. GTDB lineage: Bacteria > Pseudomonadota > Gammaproteobacteria > Chromatiales > Chromatiaceae > Thiolapillus. The sequence continues at coordinate 29,708 of JALWMK010000059.1, forward strand.
CGGGAATTGGCGGAAATGAACGAGTTCGCTGATGCCACACCCAAGGGTTCTGTGGAAAGTATCGACTGGAAGGGTGACTACATCCAGGCGCTGTTGGGCTATGTAGACAGGGACAAACTCAAGCCCCTGAAAATCGTGGTCAACCCCGGCAATGGCGGCGCCGGCCCCATCATCGACCTGCTTGAAGAGCATCTGCCGCTCGAGTTCATCAAGATCAACCATGAGCCGGATGGCAGCTTTCCCAACGGTATTCCCAATCCCATACTGCCGGAGAACCGCCAGGCCACCATCGATGCGGTGCTGGCGCACAAGGCGGATTTCGGTATTGCCTGGGATGGTGATTACGACCGCTGTTTCCTGTTCGATGAGACCGGCCGTTTCATCGAAGGCTATTACATCGTCGGCCTGCTGGCCGAAGCCTTTCTGGCCAAATATCCCGGAGCCAGGATTATCCACGACCCGCGTTTGATCTGGAATACGATTGATATTGTGGAATCCTGCGGCGGCAAGGCCATCCAGACCAAGTCCGGCCATGCCTTCATTAAAGAGCGGATGCGCGAGGAAGATGCCGTCTATGGCGGTGAAATGAGCGCCCATCATTATTTCCGTGATTTTGCCTATTGTGACAGCGGGCAGATCCCCTGGCTGCTGGTAGCGGATCTGGTCTGCACGAAAGGCGCCAGTTTGAGCAGCATGCTGGATGAGCGCATCGCCAAATTCCCTTCCAGCGGCGAGATCAATTTCAAGGTAAAGGATGCGGCAGAAGCGGTGAAGGCTGTGGAAGAGAAATACCTGCCTTCTGCGAAAAGTGTAGATCGCACCGATGGCTTGTCCCTGGAATACGACCACTGGCGCTTCAACCTGCGGGCTTCCAATACCGAGCCGGTGCTGCGCCTCAACCTGGAAACCCGTGCCGACCAGAAGCTCATGAAAGAAAAGACTGCTGAACTGCGTGGTTTTCTTCAGGGCATGGCAGGCTGACCCCGGCTCTACGAACAGGAAGAATAGGGTGCGTATTCTGCTTACCGGGCAACCGGCATCTGGGATTTTCCTTCTGGCGGCATTGTTGCGCCGGGCCTATGGTCTGGATGATCTGAATACCGCTCTGGGCGAGCCGCCAGAGGATGCAGCGGCTCTGGTGGAGAGGGTAAAAAAAAATGGTTTTCCGGATCAGTCCCTGCTGGCCTGGCATTATCGGGCAGATGATGAACTGCTGAAAACATGCAGGGATCAGGACATACACATGATCTGTATGATCCGTGATCCCTACATGGTTTTTGAAACCCTGTATCTGCATGCCAACGGTAGCCGGGGCATGCTTGCCGTTCCGGAGGCAGCACAGATCAGGGATGTTTCCCTGGCGGCCCCGGAAATCACCGCCTTTGTGCACGATGTGTTCGCCCGGCATTTGCAGCTTACGGCAAGTTGGCAGGAGAGGGACGCTGCCCTTATGGTGCGCCAGGAAGATCTGCTGATGGCGCCGGACGAAGTCATGCAATCCCTGTCTGTCGGCCTTGGCGGGCTGGAAGCGGGCAAACTGGCCACAGCCATCCACGAAGTAATGGAAACGCATGCCCTGGGTTCCGTGGGCAATCCGCTATCGGATTCCCGCCTGCCACATTCTGTGACCTGCGAGCTGAATGAGGTGATTCCCGAGGCATTTGGCGCACTGGGTTATGAAAAGCGCCCCTGCGCTCCCGAAGCGGTGATGAATGCCAGGATGCATGATTTTGCCCGCTTCCTCGATCTGTACACCGAGCGGCAGCGTATCTTCCTGGTGGGGCATGGCAAGTCGGGAACAACCTGGCTGCACATGCTGTTCTTCCATCATCCCAATGCTGCGGTGGTGGCGGAGCGACGCTTGTTCGAGCATCCGGACGAGAACAAGGCGCTGCTGGATAACCTGCTCGATGATGATTGGTTCGACAGCTGGTTTCAAAGTTCTTCCTTCGGCGTAACAGCGCCGGAACAGGCAGATGTGCGGTACCAGTTTTCCCGGCTGATGAGCGACTACCTGCTCTACCGCGCCCTGGCGGTGCGCAAGACGCCCAAGGGATTCGAGCGCAAGACGCCTATTACCCACTTCAGCGAAAAGATTGCCCTGAACACCGAGCAGGATGCGCAGCTGACTATCAATACCCTGAGAAAACTTTATCCCGATACAAAGATCGTGCATATCGTGCGTGACCCCCGGGACGTGGCGGTATCGGCCATGTTCCATTCCTACCGCAATTTCCGCGAGAAGCGAGAGCGCAACTGGATTACCGATTTCGTCGAATCGGTTCTCGAAGGAAAGAATGACAACCTTCTCAAGAAACAGGCCGTGTCTGCCTATTTCAAGAGCCATGCCAGGGCCTGGAACCGTATCGCCAGCATCTTCCATGAGCAGGGAAAGCTGCTTTATGGAGACAACTACCTGTTGGTGCGCTATGAAGACCTGCTGCAGGAGCCCCGGGAACAGGTTAGCCGATTGTTTGCCTTTGCCGGGCTGTCACATGACCCGGCGCGGGTGGCGGATGTGGTGGAAAAAGCCTCGTTCAAGAATCTTTCCCGGGGCCGCAAGGCAGGAGAACAGGACAGTTCCAGCTTCTATCGCAAGGGTGTGGCCGGGGACTGGAAGAATTACCTTTCCCCGGAAGCCAGCCACAAGGTGTTCAAGGATGCCCGGGAGCTGATGAAGCAGTTCGGCTATGAGTAGGCGCATGACGCCCATGGAAGCGCGCCTGAAGTGCTATGCCATCAGCCTTGCGCTGCTACTGGTGGCTGGTTTGATCCTGGCCTGGTACCTGCATTTCAAGGGGAGGGAGCAGGGCGTGTATGCCCTGTCCCGGGAACAGGTGGTTGTTCCGGCAAAGGGAAAAGTCCGCAAGATGGCTTTGCCGGAAATCGACGGCCTGCCCATCTGGAGCGTGGATACCAAGGTCAACCGCATCGCCTGCAACCGCCAGTACAAGGAAGCCTCGCAGGGTTGGGTGATCAAACAATGGAAGAATCAGGACTCCCTGTGTAACGACAAGTCACCGGAGCCAGCGGCAAGCTGTCCCGATGCTTCCTCAGAGCTGTCCACCCGAACCTCCCGCTACTGCCACTGGAAGCGGGAACGCAAGGTGCTGCTTTCCATGGATGCCGCGAAGATGGTCAATCGTGGCTGCAACCCCAATGCCAAAGGTAATGTGGGCGGCTTCGTTTCCTACCTGGCCTGGGAGCCAAAAATACTGCCGGATTTCTTCAAGCAGCGGGAAAGATATATGCTGCGCAACATCGAGGAAATTTTCGTGCGCTTCCGCTTTCGCAATCGCAAGGTCGATGATGCCTACGAATGCGACAGAAGCAAGGTGGACAAGGATGCCGTGCATACCAAAGCGATTGTCCATTCCTATGCTACTGCGACCTTTTCCGAGATCGAACCCGGCACACGCCGGGGCACGGGGCGTACCATTTTCTACCAGATTCTCAACTATGATGCCCGCGCCAAAGTGCAGAAACATATTCTGCAAGGGCGCCATGTGTATGTGACCTGCAACTACAAGAATCACAAACACAGTACCATGATCTACCGGGACACGGTGTGGGAATTTGGTCAGCCCATCGCCTGGCCGCCGCGCAAAGGAGGCGGTGAGTTCGTGGACTATGAATTCAATCTGCTGGCTGGCATGCAGCGCGGCATCGAGGAATGTTACGGCGATATCGATCCGGGCAACTTCATATTCACCGGCTTTCATATCGGTACAGAGATCAAGAATGGCGCCTTCCACGAATTTGCGATTGAAAAGCCGGAAATTGAAATCATCTACAGCAGGGATCCAGGCTGATGGAAGGGGACAGCACCCGGCCCTGGTATTTCTTGCACATTCCCAAGACAGCGGGCACCACGTTTCGGGTGTTGCTGGAAAATTGCTTTCACATGGATGAGATCTGTCCCGCCTACGAGTTTTTCCAGATCAAACAGTATTCTCCTGAGCAACTGGCGCGTTTTCAGCTGTTTCGCGGCCACATGGGGTACAACCTGGTGCATTATTTGCCTCGCAGACCCCGGCTTCTGGTGGTGCTGCGCAATCCCATGGAGCGGACGGTTTCCCATTTCGATTATATTCGCCGGGATCCAAGCCATCCCAAATACGGCGTGATCCATGAGCGCAAACTGGGGCTGAAGGAATACCTTCTCGACCCCGTGCTCAGTGCGGAAGTGACCCATGCCCAGGTGCGACCCCTGGCGCATACGGCGGAGTATTCTGTTCTGCGGGAACTTCTCGGTGGCAGCGATTCACAGGCAAGCTTTGCCCGTGCCTGGCGCCACAGGGCCGGCGTGTTGCCGCCGGATGATGAGTTGCTGGGCGTGGCTCTGCAGCGCCTGGAAAAGATGGACTTCGTGGGTACGGCAGAGCAGCTGCCTCGCGGACTGCAACTTGCCGGAGAGATGCTGGGCGCTCATCCCCAACAACAGCTGCAGTCACTCAACATCAATCCCCGGCGCACCCGCCTGGAAGCCTTGCCTGGTGATGTTCTGGAGCTGCTGGAACAGGTCACGGCCCTGGATAGGCAGTTGTACGCCCGGGGGAAAGCACTGTTTGAGGCGCAGTATCAGCGCATGGTCAATGGTCATTTGCAGGAGCAGTACCGGCATGCTTCCTTGCCTTGCCGTAACCCTGTCCGTGAAAATGGCAACAGCCTGGTTTTCGATTTCAGCCAACCCCTGTGTGGCAGCGGCTGGCATCAACGGGAGCTGGTGCCCGGGCAGGGTGTGCTGCGCTGGAGCGGCCCCGAGAACTACTCCTACATCGATGTTCCCCTGCAGAAAGGGCAGGGGTACCGATTGAAGATAACCCTTGCCGACTGGGTGGGCGAGGAAGTACTGCGCAGTCTGGCCATTTCCGTCAATGATGTTGACTTGCCTGTTTCCCTGGTTGAAGAAGGGCAGATGATGTATGCCCAGGCCGAGATGGATGCATCAACGATAAAGGAAGATCAGCCTTTCGTCCGCATCGGCCTGCGGTTTTCGCGCACCCAGGTTTTGCCTGCTGCAGACCATGCCGTCATCGACCATAGCCATGCCCGCAAGGTGGGCATCGCCGTCTATCGCTTCGAGTTCACCCGGAAGTAGCCCCGGTCAGCGCCGAAAAGATTCCCTGTTTATCGCCATTGGCGAGTGCTCCGTGGTTGTGTTTTGATGTCTCAGTCATATGCCGGATACAAGCGCCCTCTGTTGCGCAGATACTCAGAATACTTCAATATCCGGTGTAAAGAGAGGATTGTTTTTCTGTCCGCTTTATTTCTGATTCTGCTTGGCACTTCGTTGACCAGTCTTTTCCCGGTACGAAAAAATACTTTGTAGTCGGGATAAGGAGAAATGCCAAAAGCTGCATCGAAGGGGCGCGAATCGAAAAGGGCCCTCCCGAGAAATGCATTCTCCTGTATTGGATTGATATTGGCCAGTTGCAGAATGGTTGGCGCCAGGTCGACAGATGTTGCATTGATGTATTTGGCGTTGGGCAACAAGTGCACCGGATCGTATATGATCAGGCTCATTTCATCAAAAACACTTGTTTTCCAGTTTTTCCCAGCGACTTCGACATACTCCCTGCTCTTGTAGGGGGCATGATCCCCGGTAAGGACAATGACGGTATTGTGGGCGTATTTTGAATGCTTGAAGTATTTCCAAAACAGACCGAAGGCATGGTCAAAACTATGGGTCATGTTGAGTACACTGTTTTTGCCTTCAGCATATTTAATGCCATCCTTGGATAGCTTGAAACCAACATGCGTTTCAATGGTTGATACACCTAACAGAAACGGTTTTTCCCTGGTGTGTTTTTTCATGAACTCGGTAATGCTGCGCATCATCTGGTGATCAGAGACGCCACTGAAATCCAAGCCAAGTTTTTCTTTTCCCAGAAAGCTGTTGAGCAGATTTTGCCAAAAATAGCGTTTTTCGTAACCCCATAGCTTGAGGTTTTGGGACATATGCCATTTGCCGGGTTTGGTGTGACTGAAGTAGATTGTCTCGTAACCGGCTTCCCTGAAGAATTGTGGATAGCATTTCGTTCCCAGCTTGGCGATCAGATTGTTTTTTCCTTTCATCTGTTTGCCGGTGATCAGCGGATACAGAGAACAATGTTGACCGAACAGGCTGGGCATGGTGGGTGTAGTGTGATTGTAGTAACCGCTCACGACTGTGGAAGATTGTGCAAATGCATCGATGTTCGGAGTCAGTCCTTCGTAGGAGTTGCCGTAGCTGCCAAGCAGCCTTGCCGAGAGGCTCTCGACAAAGAAAACGATTACATTTGGCTTGTCCAGGGCTTTGGGAGTCGTGGTTTCGAGCTCCTGGTCGTAGATTCGTTTCTTCAGGAAGGGATAGTAACTGTCAGGGTTCACAGCCAAATTGAATCTGTCGGCGACCTCCAGATCCTCTTGTGAAGGCTGGTTGACGTCGTCTGTTTCCCTTTCCAGAAGATACAGCTTTGCTACCGTGAAAAAATTACGGAAGGGTGATGCCGGGGAGGAATACTGGTGCTGCTCTGCCTGTTCAGTATAGCGTTCAAATGCGTTTGAATGTTTGTATTTCAGTGCCAGGGGGTAGGCTATGGCCAATACACAAAGGTAAATGATGGCCAGTTTTCCGGGGAACACATTGTGTGCAAGAAAATACAGCAACAGAAAGAACAAGGCGGCGGTCAGGAGTCCGGCCGTAAGTGTTTGGCGATTGATCAACAGCGCTATTTCATTGATATTGTAAAGTGCTGCCAGCACCAGGGGAGACCCGGATATCCCGATACTTGCCGCCTGGGCGATGAATATCAGGAAGTAGATGCTGAATATTGAAACGAGTACTACTTTTGCTGACCTCCAATACAGGCTTCCCGCCACCAAGAGCGCCGCATTCAATACCGATAGCTCCAATAGAACATTGAGCGTATGGTTGGCTATGGAAATCGCTTTAGAATCAGCAAAATAAATATTTTTCCAGGTAATGATGACAAAGGCTGTAATGAAAAACAGGTTTAGCGCAAGCAATAAGAAGATGCTTTTTTTCATGCAAGTATCTTGAGACTTCCCAATCATTTGATATCCATTGCTCCAGCAATAGCCGGAGTTCGGGCGGCACTGTAACCCGGCAACCTACGCTATCGGGTTCAGGAGTATTCCGGAGCAAGGCGCGGCTTGCAGGCAAGGGGCATTCCCTTGGCAAGAGTCACCATGCAGAGGCGGGTTTGATTTTCTTCCGCATGCTCAGTGTAGCATCTGCAGCAGTTCTCGTACCTTGTTCACCCGGCTTTCCGGTTCCTCCAGGCTGGTGAAGAAACGCAGCTTGTCGCTGCCGTCCAGCCTGAATTGCTGTGGCCGGGTCTGTATGAGCTGGATGATGCGCGCCGGGTCGATGGCGGGCTGTTCCTCGAAATGAATTTTCCCACCCTGGGATCCGGCCTCGATCTTGCGGATGCCCAGGGGTTGTACTTCCAGTTTTAGTTCCGTGATGTCGAACAGGTTTTTTGCTTGCCCGGGCAGCAGGCCAAAACGGTCGATCATTTCCACCCGCAGTTCGTGCAGCTCTTCCTGGCTGGTGGCGGAGGCGATGCGCTTGTACTGGATCAGGCGCATATGCACGTCGGGCAGGTAATCCTCTGGCAGCAGGGCGGGGAGGCCCAGGTCGATTTCCGTGCCGTGATCCAGGGGGCGATCCAGCTCTGGTTGCTTGCCTTCCCTGATGGCGCGCACGGCGTGTTCCAGCATCTGGGTGTAAAGGGTGAATCCGACTTCGTGGATCTGGCCGCTCTGGTCTTCGCCCAGCAGCTCGCCCGCGCCGCGGATCTCCAGGTCATGGGTGGCCAGGGTGAAGCCGGCGCCCAGGTCTTCCAGCGCTTCCAGCGCCTGCAGGCGTTTTAGCGCATCCTTGGTCATGGCTTTGGCTGGCGGGGTGATGAGGTAGGCGTAAGCACGATGATGGGAACGCCCCACGCGACCGCGCAACTGGTGCAACTGGGCCAGTCCCAGCTTGTCTGCCCGGTTGATGATGATGGTGTTGGCGGTGGGTACGTCGATGCCGCTTTCGATGATGGTGGTGGCCACCAGGATGTTGAAGCGCTGGTGATAGAAGTCGCGCATGATGCGCTCCAGCTCACGTTCACGCATCTGGCCATGGGCAAAATCCACCCGGGCGCCTGGCGCCAGTTTTTTGATGTCTCTGACCATGCGCTCGATGCTGTTGACTTCATTGTGCAATACATAGACCTGACCGCCACGCTGCAGCTCCCGCTGGCAGGCTTCGCTGATGAGTGCATCGTTCCATTGCTGGACAAAGGTTTTTATCGGCTGGCGTTTTGCCGGAGCTGTGGCGATGATGGACAGGTCACGCATGCCGGACATGGCCATATTCAGGGTGCGTGGGATGGGGGTCGCGGTGAGAGTCAGGATGTCCACTTCGGCGCGCATTGCCTTGAGGCGCTCTTTATGGCGCACGCCGAAGCGATGTTCCTCATCGATTATCACCAGCCCCAGGTTCCTGAATTTGATCTGTTCGCTGAGGATTTTGTGGGTGCCCACGACGATATCCACGGTTCCCGCTTTCAGTCCTTTGAGTACAGCGTTGGTTTCCTTCATGGAGTTGAAACGTGACAGCGAGGCGATCTTTACCGGCCAGTCGGCAAAACGGTCGGTGAAGTTGTCATAGTGCTGTTGCGCCAGCAGGGTGGTGGGAACCAGCACTGCAACCTGTCTTCCACCCTGGGCAGCGACGAATGCAGCGCGCATGGCAACCTCGGTTTTGCCAAAACCCACATCGCCGCAGACTACACGATCCATGGATTTGGGGGAGGTCATGTCGGCGAGGACGTCTTCGATGGCGGATTGTTGATCCGGGGTTTCCTCGAACTCAAATTCTGCGGTGAACTGCAGATACTCTTCACCTGCTGCGGGAAAGGCGAAGCCCTGGCGTACCTCCCGGCGGGCGTAGATCTCCAGCAGTTCTGCGGCGGCATCGCGCACTTTTTGCGCGGCTTTTTTGCGGGCCTTTTCCCACTGGTCGCTGCCCAGGCGGTGCAAAGGGGCGTTTTCTTCCGTTGCGCCCGTATAGCGGCTGATGAGATGCAGCGCGGAAACCGGCACATACAGCTTGTCGCCCCGGGCATATTCCAGGGCCAGAAATTCTGTGGACATGCCGCCCACGTCCAGGCTCTGCAGTCCCAGATAGCGGCCCACGCCGTGTTCTTCATGCACTACGGGGGATCCAATCTGTAATTCGGTCAGGTTGCGTACGACCTGGTCGGCATCCGGGCCTGCCTTGCGGCGCTTGCGGGTCTGGCGCACCCGTTCCCCCAGCAGCAGGGTTTCGGAGATGATGGTCAGGTCGGCATCGGTGAGATCCAGCCCTTCTTCCAGGGGTGCGACGGTAATTCCCAGAGGAATATCGCTCTGCAGGAATGCCTGCAGATTTTCCACAACGGTTGGGCGCAGCTGGAATTCGGTGAGGGTCTGCAGCAGATGTTCCCGCCGGCCAGCGCTTTCTGCGGTGAACAGCGTACGTGATTTCCGGTTGGCGAGAAAATCCTGCAGCAGTCCAGCAGGGCGAGCCGACCGGGCCTGTACGGCGAGGGCGGGCAGGGGAGCGGCGTTGAAGTTGTAGTGCCGGGCAAATCCCTTGCGCCGCTCGTCCACATTTCCGGTACGCCAATGTATGCCGGCATATGGCTTTAGCCTGTGCACCAATTCATCTGCATTCAGATACAGTTTTGAAGGGGGCAGCAGGGGGCGCTCGAGGTCGTGGCGGCGCTGCTCGTAGCGCTCTTCCACCTGCTGGTAGAAATGCGCCGCTTCCTGGGGGATGTCCCGAGGCTGTATGACCAGGCAACCCTCTCCCAGATAGTCAAACAATGTGGCTGCCTGCTCATGGAACAGTGGCAGATAGTATTCCAGTCCGCCCGGCATGTTTCCGTCACTGACTTCCCGATAGATCAGGCTGGACTGGGGGTCGCCTTCAAACTGGTTGCGATATCGGCGGCGGAAGCGGGTGATCGCCTCTTCATCTACCGGGAATTCCCGTGCGGGCAACAGGCGAACGCTGTCCACTTTTTCCGAAGAGCGCTGGGTTTCCGGATCGAACAGGCGAATGCTGTCGATCTCGTCATCGAACAAGTCGATGCGGTAGGGCCGGTCTGTGCCCATGGGAAACAGATCCAGCAGCGAGCCGCGCACGGCAAATTCGCCATGCTCCATTACCTGGGAGACGCAGCGATAGCCCGAGCGCTCCAGGCGCTGCCGAAAGCGCTCGATGTCCAGCTGCCCCCCGGTATCGAGCACCAGGCTGCGGCTATCCAGGTAGTCCGGTGGCAGAATGCGCTGCTGCAATGTCGCCACAGGCACGATGATGATGCCTTTTTTTGCTGCTTGCAATCGCTGCAGGGTCAGCAAACGCTGGGATACCAGCTCCGGCAATGGCGAGAATACATCGTAGGGAAGGGTTTCCCAATCCGGAAAATGCAGGATGGGCAGCTGCTTGTCCTGAAGGAAGAATCCCAGGGTCTGTTCCAGGCGGGCGGCCTCCTGCACATCCCGGGCAACCACGACTGCCAGACCGGGCCATTGTTGTGCAGCCCGGGCGATAGCCAGTTCATGCACCGCCCCGCTACAGCGCCCCCATTGCAGACGTTCCCCGGTTTTTCCCGGCAAGGGGGGGTGGACAGCGGAGGCGGTTTGTTCAGCAAGCAGGCTCATGGCGGCGCGTATTGTCGCATACCCGGATGCGCCTTGGTACCGATCTGGTGGGGAAGTTGTTTCAGTCTGTTCAGGTTTCGTTCAGGCGGATCTGGATAAGCTGTAACTGCAAACTGACTGATGGAGAATACTTATGTGCAAGTCGATAACAATCCTGTTTTTGATGATCTTGTCGTCCAGCCTGTCCATGGGAGTGATGGCGAGCAGTGATTATTATGAGAATGTGGAAATTGAGGTGATTTCCGATAACCGTGGGGAGTTGCGCCAGTATCCTGTCCGTTCCCATGGCAACAAGCAGCGCGCCTATATTGCAGCGCGTGATGGCGAGCGCTACAGCATTCGTGTGCGCAACCGCAGTGGTGAGCGTATCGGGGTGGTGATTGCTGTGGATGGCCGCAATATCATCAGCGGCAAGAAATCCTGGCTCAAGCGTAGGGAGGCGAAATATGTGCTTGGCCCCTGGGAAACTGCGGAATACGAAGGCTGGCGCACCAGTCGGCAGCGGGTCAACCGCTTCTATTTTACCGATGTTGGCGATGCCTATGCCGATGCCTGGGGGGATCACAGCGCCATGGGGGTTATCGCCGTGGCGGTATATGGGGAGAAGCATCGCAAGCGCCATGATTACAGCATGCAGAAGAAACGGGACGGCTATTCGGCACGCAGTGAAGCCATGCGTGATGCCCCCGGCACCGGATTTGGTGAAAGTGAATGGTCGCCGAGCCACAAGGTCAGGTTCAAGGCGCGCAAGAAGCCCATATTCAAGAAATTCATCAAGTATGAATGGCGCAGAACCCTGTGTCGGAAAGGCATCATTCCCAGGTGTGGGCATCGTGATGGTGACTATGGCAATCGCTTCTGGCCACATGAGGACTGGAACGATGATTTTGCGCCCTATCCCCGGGGGTGGGGCCATCGGCATTGATATCCCCTGGTTCGGCATGGCAGCGGTTTTTCTGCCATCTGCCGGGCTAGCCGGATTTGGCTGCCCAGATCAGTCCGGCGGCCCCGGCGATCACCAATGCGAAGGTGACCAGCGAGCCGCCCAGAGCATGTCCCTGGTTGACCAAAGCGGATACGCCACCATAAAACATCATCAGCGCCGCAAAAACTGCTCCGAGAATTAACAAGGGTTTTTTCATGGTAAATGGCCGCGTCTGGAAGGTTTCGGAGTATCATAAAGTATTCCGCAACAGTACAGAACCGGATTGCTTGTGAGTCAAGCCTATTTCTCATGGATTTTGCGCCACAGATGGCTGGTGGTGGTACTCAGTGTGCTGCTGATGGGATTGACGGCATCAGGCGTGCGTTTTCTTGGTTTCAGCAATGACTACCGCATGTTCTTCAGTGAGGAAAATCCGCAATTGCTGGCGTTCGAGGCATTGCAGGACACCTATACCAAGACAGACAATGTATTGTTCGTCGTCTCCCCCAGGGGTGGTGATGTATTCACCCCCGAGGCGCTGGCCACGGTGGAATGGCTGACCAGAGAAGCCTGGCAGATCCCCTATTCCCTGCGTGTCGATTCCATTACCAACTACCAACACACGGAAGCGGAGGAAGACGATCTGCTGGTGGCGAACCTGGTGGAAGAGGCGGAAACCCTGGATACGCAGCAGTTGCAGAGAGTGCGCCAGATCGCGTTGAATGAACCGCTGTTGCTTGATCGCCTGGTTTCTCCCGATGGCAAGCACACTGGTGTCAATATCACTGTGCAACTGCCGGGCAAGAAGTTGGATGAGGTGCCGGAGGTGGCGGCGTTCGCCCGGCAGCTTGCCCAGCAGGCGATGCAGCGGAATCCTGATCTGGATGTTCGGCTGACCGGCCTGGTGATGATGAACGCCGCTTTTCCCGAGATGGCGCAGCGGGACATGCAGACCCTGTATCCACTGATGCTGCTGATTATACTGGCTGCCATGGCCATCATGTTGCGATCCATTTCCGGTGTGCTGGCATCCATGCTGGTATTGGTAATGGCGGTTTTCGCCACCCTGGGACTGACCGGTTGGATCGGCATGGAAATGAGTCCGCCAACCACCAGTGCGCCGGTAATGGTCATGACCCTTGCGGTAGCAGACTGCATACACATCATCGTCTTGTTCCTGCAGGGATTGCGCAAGGGAGAGCGCAAGGAAGCGGCCATGCTGGAAAGCCTGCGCCTGAACCTGGGGCCGGTTTTTCTCACCTCGATTACCACCGCCATCGGCTTTCTCAGCCTGAACTTCAGTGATGCGCCACCGTTTCGGGATCTGGGCAATATGGCGGCGATGGGTGTGATGGTGGCGTTCGTGCTTTCCCTGAGCTTTTTGCCTGCCCTGCTCATGATTCTGCCGGTGCGTCCCGGCACCCGCCATACTCGTGGTCAGGGGGTGATGGAATGGCTGGGTGATTTCGTCGTCCGCAGGCGCACGCCCTTGTTCTGGGGCATGGCGGTAACCATGTTGTTGCTGGTGAGCCAGTTGCCGCGCAATCAGCTCAATGATGAATTCATCAAATACTTCAGTGAAGATGTGCCTTTCCGCGTGGATACGGATTTTGCGGTGGAGCATCTTACGGGCATCTATCTGCTGGAATACTCCCTGCCAGCGGGTGGCGAGGGCATGATTGCCGATCCACAGTATCTGCATCAGGTAGAGGCGTTCGCCCAGTGGCTGCGGCAACAGCCGGAGGTGCTGCATGTCAACAGCATCACCGATATCATGAAGCGGCTGAACAAGAACATGCATGGCGACGATCCCGCATGGTACAAGCTGCCGGATGACCGGGAGCTGGCGGCGCAGTATCTCCTGTTGTATGAGTTTTCCCTGCCTTTCGGCCTGGATCTGAACAACCAGATCAATGTAAAAAAGTCGGCAACCCGACTGGTCGCCAGCCTGAAGAGCATTTCTTCTGAGGAGCTGCTGGTGCTGGATGAAAAAGCCTACCGGTGGTTGGTGGACAACGCGCCGCAGTACATGCAAACTCATGGCGCCAGCCCGTCGGTGATGTTCGCCAATATCGGGCATCGCAACATCCGGGCCATGCTTCAGGGAACTACGGTGGCGCTGGTGCTCATCTCGCTGATCCTGATGGTTTCCCTTCGCTCGGTGCGCATCGGCCTGCTCAGCCTCATCCCCAATCTTGCTCCCATTGGCATGGCTTTCGGCTTGTGGGGAATGTTTGTCGGACAGGTGGGGCTGGCGCTTTCCGTGGTGAGCGGTATGACCATTGGCATCGTGGTTGATGATACGGTGCATTTTTTGAGCAAATACCTGCGTGCCCGGCGGGAGCGGGGATTCAGTTCGGAGCAAGCGGTGCAGTATGCTTTTCGTACCGTAGGCACGGCGCTGTGGGTGACTACGTTGGTGCTGATGCTGGGCTTCGGGGTGCTGGCGCTTTCGGATTTCGAGCTTAACGCCAGCATGGGGCTGCTGACGGCCATTACCATCGGCCTGGCGTTGTTTGCCGACTTCTTTTTTCTGCCGCCCCTGTTGATGAAATTTGGAGACAAGAAAAAATGACCAAACTACTGATCATGCTTCTGGTTGCGTTGCCCGGCTTCAATGCAAGCGCGCAAACCCAGGAAGAAAAAGGCCTGACAATTGCCCTGGAGGTGGATCGCAGGGATAGCGGCTGGGGTGATTTCCAGGCGCAGATGGGCATGCTGCTGCGCAACCGCCATGGTGAGGAAAGTCTGCGGCAGATGCGGGTGAAATCCCTGGAGACGGCTGATGATGGTGACAAGAGCCTGATCGTTTTCGATGAACCAAAGGATGTGAAGGGCACCGCGCTGCTGACCTTCTCCCATAAGGTCAAAGATGACGACCAGTGGCTGTATCTGCCTGCCCTGAAAAGGGTCAAGCGTATTGCATCGCGCAACAAATCCGGTCCTTTCATGGGCAGTGAATTTGCCTTCGAAGATCTGGCTTCCCAGGAAGTGGAAAAATATACCTACCAGTACATCAGGGATGATGAACTGGATGGCAAGCCGGTGTTTATCAATGAGCGTTATCCGGCCAGCAAGTATTCCGGTTATACCCGGCAGCTGGTATGGGTGGATCAGAAGGAATACATTCCTCTCAAGGTGGAATATTACGATCGCAAGAATGCCTTGCTCAAGACTCTGATATTCAAGAGCTATCGGCAATATCTTGACAGATACTGGCGTGCGGATGAAATGTTCATGGAAAACCATCAGACCGGAAAAAGCACCTTGCTGACCTGGAAGGACTACCGCTTCGGTACCGGTCTCAAGGACAGTGACTTCACCCGCAACAGCCTGAAGCGCATGCGCTAACGTCATGCATGCCCTGTTGCCTGTCCTTCTGCTTTCTCTCGCTGCGGGAAATGCCCTGGCCTGGCGGCTGGCCGGAAATATGGCAATGGAAAGCCGGGTTTTCTTTCAGCAGCCCCTGGATGCGAGCCAATATGGCGCTGATTATTCCGTCAGCATGGAGCCAGAGTTTTCCCATCAATGGGACGATGACCGGCAAAGTCTGGTGTTCCGCCCTTTCGCCCGTCTGGATCGCCATGATGATGAACGCAGTCATTGGGATATTCGCGAGCTGCAATGGGTCTATGCGGGCGATGGCTGGGAGGCTCGCCTGGGGGTGGGAAGGATCTACTGGGGCGTTACGGAGGCCGTGCATCTGGTGGACATCATCAATCAGACGGATCTGGTGGAAAACATCGATGGCGAGCAAAAGCTGGGCCAACCCATGGTCAAATTGTCCCTGGAGGAAGACTGGGGAACCCTGGATTTTTTTCTTTTGCCGGGCTTCCGTGAGCGCACTTTTCCCGGTGAGGAAGGGAGGCTGCGCAGTCATTCCAGGGTAGAACAGGATTTGGTGGAGTATGAATCTTCCGCCGGGCAGCGCCATGTGGATTACGCCTTGCGCTGGTCCCATTACATCGGGGAGTGGGATATGGGGCTGGCCTGGTTTCAGGGTACAGGGCGGGATCCGCTTTTTCGGCCTGGGTTTACCCGCAAAGGCGAGCTTGTGCTTGCGCCATTCTATGAGCAGACCAGCCAGGCCAGTGTGGATCTGCAGGCGACTTTGGGAGAGTGGCTATGGAAGCTGGAAGCCATTTATCGCAACGGCCTGGAAGAAGACTACTATGCTTTCACCGGAGGTTTCGAATATACCCGGATTGGGATCCTGGACACCGCCGCAGATCTTGGTGTAATTGCCGAACTGGTGATGGATGAAAGGGGTGATCAGGCAGCCACGGCGTTCAATCATGATGTATTTCTTGGCTTGCGCTGGACGGCAAACGACGCGCAGAGCCTGACAGTGCTGGCGGGCGCGGTCGTGGACTGGGAGAACGGCTCCACCTTGCTGAACCTGGAAGCCAGCCGCCGGTTTGGCCAGGCCTATCTGTTTAGCGTACAGCTACGCAGCTGGTTGCATATCGATCCAGAGGATTTGCAATACATTTTTCGTCAGGATGACTACCTCCAGGTGGAGCTTGCCCGTTATTTCTAGTGTACCGCATCAGAATCCAAGGCCCTTTATACGTTACAACTCTTCCGCAGTTCCGTAAGGGTTTTGTTGGTTTGGGCGAGCTCGTTTTCTGCGGCAATGGCTATCCAGTTGGCGCTTGTCATTTCACCCGGTTGGCCGCCTTGCCGGAATCCAGTATGGCACGAACGGCTTCAGCAGCTTCTTGCAGATTGCCATGCTTGCCCATATGTTTGAGGATCAACGCGCCAGTGTAAACCAGTGAGTCATATGTCACCCCCTGTTTTCCATTGAGTGCCTGCATCCCGGCGTCAGCAGCCGCCAGGGCGGCGTCCTTGCTGTCCACGGCAATGGCAATCTCGTCGCCCGGGCGCGCAATTTTTGGCAGATTTTCCGGCAGAGGAACCGCACGCAGGGTTTGTGTGATACCAGCCATATCCGGATGGATGTCCACGCCGATTTCTTCTCCCCGGTCGTGGTAGCTGAAGTAGTTTCCGTCCTGCCTCAGAGAAGGAATGATGCCGCCTTCTACACCACGGACAAGCAAGGCTGAATCGAACCCGACATGGCGGGCCAGCATGGCGTAAACCGGCGGGTAGGGCTTGTGCACATAACCGCTGACAAAATGTGTCTGCTGCCTGCCAGCTACTGGCTTGGCCAGTACCTCCACTGTGGTGAGCACCTGGCGCTTGATCATCAGGGTGCGCAGGGGAATCAGGTCATGCAGCGGCTTGCAGAAGTTGGCCTGGTCAACATAGGCCCAGCCGGTATCCGGGTTGGACAGTCGCTGGGCGGCCTGCCGGGAATCAAGGCCAACATCAACGCCTGCCGCCCGCAGCACCTGATGGTGGGTGATGCCAAATTTTGGCCCCACGGCGCTCAGGCCATGAGAGATGGGGTGCAGGCCACATTCCGCCAGCAGCGGTGAAAGAAAGGGTGCTGCTGGCAGCGTGCGGTTGTAGCCGCCATAGGGGTCGGCAATGTCGATGACGTGGTCAACCTTGGCTGTTACACCATCTACAACTTCCCGAACGCCGTCCAGTACGCCCTTGAATTCGTCACTGCTTTCCCTTTTCATGCGCAGGGCGATAAAAAAAAGTGCGGCTTGCACCGGGTGTATCTGGTCATGCAATACGGCAACGGTCGCATCCCGGGCTTCGTCCAGGCTGATGTCCTTGGAAAGCTCTGGCCCGGTAGCAATGCGTTGCAGGATGGAATGCATGAGCATATGAGCCTGAGTGGTTTTGGTGGCAGTCATTATTGCTCCTTGAATGGGTCAGGGGTGTTTACTGCTCCCTGGAGGGCGATGTATTTCGTTTCAGCACCGAAGTGATTACGCGGTCGTGCTCAAAATAGACGGCAAATTTTGCATAGTCCCAGCGGCTGATCGGAGGGTCTCCGATGGGTGCGTGTTTTGTCAGGGGACTGCCGAAACGCTTTTCTACCGCGCTCATGGCGTCGCCTCGTTGCGGGCGAGGTGTATCTGCCTGCTGTTCTTCCTTCACTGCGTCAATGAGCAGCACCTGGGACAGTCCGGTAGCGGGCAAGGACAAAGAGCAGGCAAAGAGCAAGATCCATGTGTGTTTCATCATAATTTATCCTGTCTGGGAATACTGTTTCAAAATATAGCATTTGAGCTTCCACAAAGGGAGGGGGTAGCCGGTATTTGTTCAACCTGAATCCGTGGGTTCATGACGGCGCATAGCGCAAGCGCTTGATCCCCGAGCGGTCCAAAAAATGCCCGCTTGACCTGAGGGTGAGGCTAAGATGTTTTGATTCCACCGGGAAATCAATATCATACGCTCTGCATCCGCCCTGAACCCACGGATTCAGATGCAATTTATTGACCTGCAGCAGTTTTTTGCTGGCAACTATGTATTAGAATGAAGCGTATACCAGAGTACTAAAGGAACCTCTGATTAATTCATGACCGGTCGCTGATCGGCTGAAGTTTCCGGCTTCTGTATTACAAATCCTGGCAATAGTCCTGCTATTCCCTGCGATTTATGTCTTGAATCCGAAAATTTCATCTCGGTCATCACTCCACTCAGAATTAGTCAGGGATTCCTGAACGAGGAGTAGTTTACATGGGCAGGAAAAAGAAAAATAAGGCAACACTAAAAAAGCTGTTGAACCGCCTGAGCAATCCGCAAAAAGTGCTGGAATCCCCAAAAATCATATCCGGAAAAAAGCTGCTGCAACTCACCTACGAGCTGGGCGAATACCCGTATGCGGTGAAGATGGATCTGGAAGAGTATGAGCAGGAAAAACACCTGCTGCAAATCGAGTTGCTCAAGGTGCAAGCCTGGGTCAAGGAAGAAAGCAAGAAAATCCTGGCGTTGTTTGAAGGGCGTGATGCTGCAGGCAAGGGCGGTACCATCAAGCGTTTCATGGAGCATCTGAACCCGCGCGCCGCCCATGTGGTTGCCCTGGAGAAACCTACGGAGCGGGAGCTGGGGCAATGGTATTTTCAGCGCTATGTGCAGCAGTTGCCCACCAGGGGCGAAATCGTGCTGTTCGATCGCTCCTGGTACAACCGTGCCGGTGTGGAGCGTGTCATGGGGTTCTGTACGGATGAAGATTACCTGGAGTTCCTGCGCCAGGCTCCCCAGTTGGAACAGATGCTGGTGAATGCAGATACGATCTTCTGCAAATACTGGTTTTCTGTCAGTCGGCAGGAGCAGTTACGGCGCTTCCACTCCCGCTATCATGATCCCTTGAAGCACTGGAAACTCAGCCCCATCGATCTCCAGTCCCTGGAAAAATGGGATGACTATACCAATGCCCGCAAGGCCATGTTCTTTTATACCAATACTGCCGATGCTCCCTGGACGGTGGTGAAGTCTGATGACAAGAAGAGAGCGCGCATCAATTGTCTGCGCGATTTCCTGCACAAACTGGACTATCCCAACAAGGATCACAATGTTGCCCGGGCACCCGATCCCCTGATTGTCGGCCCGGTATCAAAAGCCTATAACCCTTGACGGAGCGGAGTGCTATCATGGCAAAAAAAGACAAGAAGAAGGGTAGAGAAACTGCAGCTTCCGAACAGCTGAAAATGCTCGGCAAGCTGAAAAAGGCGATCAAGAAAGCCAAAAAGGCCGCAGCTGCAGCCCAGGAGGCGGCACAGGATGTCAGCAGGGTTTTGAGCAAGGCCCATGCTGCGGCTAAAGGTGCCCAGGCTCATGCGGAAAAAAGCCGGAAAGAACACAGTGCCTTGAAGATGCAGCTTGAGGACAAGCAAAAATATTCAGAAAAACAGGCAAAAAAAGCAGCTGCAAAAGCCAAAGCGAGGCGCTCGGCCACGCGCTTGAAAAAAGCGGCAAAGCAGGTTGCCAAAGAGGCCAGGAAAGCAGAAAAGAAAAAAAAGGCCTTTTCCAATCCCAAGACAGCAAAGGTAAAAAAGAACAAGGAGTCCTTGGGAAAGCTGGCCGGCAAGACGGGTAAAGCGAAACTACCTCTGAAAAAACAAAAAAGAAAACAGAGGCGCCACGGAAAAAAGTAGCTATTGCCTGAAAATCTCCTGGCTGGCCTGTTGGATTTCTTTTGATGGGCCGGCTTTGCCGGGAATGGCTATAATACGCGCATGTTTTATCCTCTGTCAGTCTGGATCGGCCTGCGCTATACCCGCGCAGAACGCCGGAATCACTTCATTTCCTTTATCTCTTTCATTTCCACCATGGGGATCACCCTGGGGGTGATTGTTTTGATCACCGTGTTGTCGGTGATGAATGGATTCCACAAAGAAGTTCGTGAACGTATTCTCGGCATGGCCTCTCATGCGGATATCAATGCTGTGTCCGGCGGTGGCATGAAAAATTGGCGGCAAGCGCTGGAGCAAGCCAGGCAACATCCGAGAGTGGTAGGAGCAGCTCCTTATGTGGAAGTCATGTCCATGCTGGTGCATGGCAAGCAGGTAAGTGGTGCGCTGGTTCGTGGGGTGTTGAAAGACATGGAGCCGGGCGTTGTGGATGTGGGGCAGCATATGGAGGCGGGGTCTCTGGATGACCTGGTGCCGGGAGGCTTCAACATTGTTTTGGGGAGGGAGCTGGCGTATGCCCTGCGGGTTAAGGTGGGGGATAAAATTACCATGCTGGTGCCCAAGTTCACTTCTACCCCTGCCGGCACCATGCCGAGAACGAAGCGTTTCGTGGTTAGCGGGATCTTCAGCGTTGGTATGGGGGAATATGATCGTGGCATAGCCATGGTAGACATGCGGGATCTGGCAAAACTGTTGCGCATGGGGGATGCGGTATCCGGTATTCGCCTCAAACTGGATGACCTGTATGCGGCAACCCAGGTTTCCAGGGAGTTGGCATCGCAGTTCAGCGGCCTGTTTCGCGTTTCTGACTGGACGGATCAACACCGGAATTTCTTTTCCGCCCTGAAGATGGAGAAGCGCATGATGGGGCTGCTGCTGTTTTTTATTGTTGTGATTGCGGCCTTCAATATTGTTGCTACTCTGGTGATGGTTGTGGTGGACAAACGGGCGGATATTGCGATCCTCAAGACCTTTGGTGCATCGCCCCGGCAGATTATGTATATCTTCATCGTACAGGGATCCGTAATCGGACTCGTGGGCACCGTTATCGGTGTGGTGCTGGGAGTGCTGTTGGCGGTGAACGTGGAGCAGGTAGTAGGGTGGATTGAATCCTTGTTCAACGTACAGTTTATTGATCCCAGCGTGTATTACATCAGCATGTTGCCATCCCAACTACGCTGGGAGGACGTGCTGTTGGTTGGCGTTGGGTCTTTCCTCTGCAGCTTCCTCATGACGCTTTACCCTGCCTGGAATGCATATCGCACCTCTCCGGCAGAGGCGTTGCGCTATGAGTAATCCGGTGCTGGAAAGCCTGGGGCTGCGCCGCACTTTCACAACCGGGCCGGCAGAGATACAGGTGCTGCGTGGGGTGGATCTGGCTGTAACAAAGGGAGAACAGATAGGTATTTTGGGAGCTTCCGGTTCGGGAAAGAGCACCCTGTTGCACTGTCTTGGTGGGCTGGACGATCCGGATGAGGGAGAGGTGCTGCTTAACGGCGGGCCATTCAGCTGTTTGCCGGAAGCAAGGCGTTGCCGCCTGCGCAATCAACATCTTGGCTTTATTTACCAGTTCCACCATCTGCTGGCGGAGTTTACCGCACTGGAAAATGTCGCCATGCCGCTATTGCTTCGGAAAATGCCGATTGCGGAAGCGGCAGAACTGGCCAGGGAAATGCTGGTGAACGTAGGCCTGAAAAACCGTATCGCCCACAAGCCATCCGAATTGTCCGGAGGTGAACGTCAGCGCACCGCCGTTGCCCGGGCGCTGGTTTCAAAACCTGATTGTATTCTGGCAGACGAGCCTACAGGCAACCTGGATCCAAAAACTGCGGCTGGAATCTACGACCTGATGCTGGAGCTGAACCGGGAGCAGGGAACCAGTTTTATCATTGTTACCCATGATTCTGGCCTGGCACAGTGCATGGATCGGGTGTTTCAGCTGGAAGACGGTTTTTTGCGCCCTTGCTGACGCTTTTTGTACTGCGAGATGATATGCCAGCGCCAATAGAGGCGTATTGCCACATATCCTGTCGCCGCCAGTATGATCCCGACGACAATAGAGCCAAGGTACAGGGGCTGCCAGATTTCTCCCATGCTTTTCGTGAACCATTCCAGCGACATCTCCACATTTCCCAGGGGTTCTTGATGGGGTAGTAGCCAAGTTCCGACCATATAGTTGAAATAAAAGATTGGCGGTATGGTGAAAGGATTGGTCAGCCACACCAGGGCAACGGAAACCGGCAGGTTCACCCGCGCAAGAATAGCGGTGGCTGCAGCGGCAATCATTTGCAGTGGCATGGGAATCATGGCCCAGAAAAGACCGGCGGCAAAGGCACCGGATACGGAATGCCGGTTAAGATGCCACAAGTTTTGATCAAGCAAATGCCCGCCAAAAATCCGCATATGCTTGTGTTCACATAGCTTTTTTGGGTCTGGTGTGTATTGTTTGAATAGTTTTCGTGGCATGAAAAAAAGCGCTGTAAAACTCACGCAGTTTGAATGATTCATTCAAGCATGATCTGCATGACTTGGCCAGCGTAAATCAATATTGAATGTTTTGGCGCGATAGTGTTTGATTCGGTTATCTGAAGAACCGTCACAACCCAGGGAGGGATTGTGTTACTTGCAGCGGCAGGGTTTGCCCTTGGTGTCGTCACATTTCAGCAGCTGCCGGAGCTGCCACATGCCGGCTGGTTGCTGTTTCTGTTGCCGGTGTTGTGGTGCTGGTGGCATTTCCCCCGGACGGGGTTGCTTTGCGCTGTACTTGCAGGTTTTCTCTGGGGGCAGGCTTCTGCGCTGGCAAGCCAGCCCCGGCCTGTACCGGAATCAATGCTGGAGGATGTCGTTCTGGCATCGGGCGTCATTGAAGGCATTCCTGACAGCAATCTCCAACGCAGCCGGTTTTTCTTCCGGGCAAGCCGTTTGCAGCAGGGGGGGCTGGTGCTTTCGGGCAGCTGGCGCTTCCGTGTTTCCTGGTATGGACATGCATCCAGGCCGGTTGCAGGCGACAAGTGGGTGTTGCCGCTGCGGCTGAAGCTGGCACACGGCTACCGCAATCCTGGAGGGTTTGACTATGCAGGATGGCTGTATGCCCGGCAAGTAATCCATACAGGCTATGTGAAAGGCGAAGGAATTCCTGCTGGCAGGCAATTGTGGTCGTTGGATCGTCTGCGGCAAAAGCTTGCCGAGGATATTTTTCTGTCGGGTATTTCCCATCGTTCTGCAGCGGTGCTGAGCGCGTTGGTGGTAGGAGATCGCTCCACATTGTCCCGGGAAGACAAATCGGTGTTTGCAGCTACAGGCACCAGTCATCTGATTGCCATTTCTGGCCTGCATATCGGCCTGGTTGCTGCGCTGATGTATCTTCTTGTGCAATGGGGCTGGCGCCGTATCCCTCAGCTATGCAGCCGTTGGCCTGCGAAAGTGGCGGCGGCACCTTTTGCCATGGTTGCAGCTTTGATCTACGCGGCAATGGCAGGGTTTTCCATTCCTACCCAACGTGCTTTGATTATGCTGCTCATTGTTATGTTGGGAACCCTGTTTCGCCGCTCGGCAGAGTCGGTTCGTGTTCTTGGCCTGGCTTTGTTTGCGGTGGTACTGTGGGATCCGCTTTCGGTGATCTCAGCGGGATTCTGGTTGTCTTTTGGCGCAGTTGCGGCCATTCTGTTTCTCGCCAGCGGGGGTACGGGTCGTTTTTTCTGGTTGTGGCTGCAACCAGGAATTTTCCTGGCCCTGGCTCCTCTTCTGGTTTGGCAGCAGCTGCCGGTATCCCTATTTTCCCCGCTGGTAAATCTGCTGGCAATTCCCGTGTTTGCTATGCTGATCGTCCCGCTTTCCATGGCCGCTGTCGTATTGCAGCTGGCACATCCGGATCTTGGTCAGTTGCTGATGTCTGTTGTGGGCTGGTTGCTGGATGGGATTCTGATGCTGCTGGACGTTGTGGCGCTGTGGTCGCCAGTGTTGCATTGGGAAGCCGTTCCTGTGGGGATGCTAATGTTTCTTGGCATGGTGGCGCTACCCGCATTATGGTTGACGATGAAATGCACTTGTCACCCATTGTGGCAGTTGTCTCTTTTCTCCATATTGCTTTTGTGCCTGACGCTCTATGCCAAGCGGGTTTCTGCACCGCTCCCGAACCATTTTCGCTTTGTCCTCATGGATGTAGGGCAGGGCCTTTCCGTCGTGGTGCGTACCGCCCGTCATGTTCTGGTATTTGATGCGGGGCCGCGTTTTCCATCAGGATTCAATACCGGATCTGCCGTACTGCTCCCCTATTTTGAAAGCCAGGGGATCCGCAGTATTGACAAGCTGATCCTCAGCCACAGCGATGTCGATCATATTGGCGGAGCACCGGATCTGACCCAGAACCTGCCCGTCGGTGAGCGCCTGTCGGGGGAGTTGTCCGGGCTTGGGTTGAAGGAGGATGTTCGCCGCTGTCTGGCTGGTGAAATGTGGTGGTGGGATGGGGTGCGATTTGAAATCCTCTATCCGCCGGTTGGTGCTGGTCGGGAGGGCAACGATGCATCCTGTGTGCTGAAAGTGACCGCTGGCAGGCATAGTGCATTGATTGCCGGTGATGTCGAGCGCTGGGGGGAAACGTGGCTGGTCGAATTTGCGCCGGACAAGTTGAAAAGCCGGGTCGTGGTGGCGGCGCACCATGGTAGCGCCAGCTCTTCCAGCGAAAAATTTATCCGCGCTGTCCAGCCTCGTTATGTCCTGTTCGCCACGGGCAGGGCGAACCGTTGGGGATTCCCCCGCGAGGAGGTGGTAAATCGCTGGCAGGCTGTTGGCGCGAGCACCCTGAATACCGCCGCAGAGGGTGCGATCGAGTTTAATCTGGGGGTGGATGAGGCTGGCGAGCCCCTGTCCTGGCATTCCGTTTCCAGACGCTATTGGCACAAATAGCCAGGAAGATTCATGTTTGTTTTAGTATGATTGGCCTCTGGGAAATAAGGAGGATGACTGGCGGTGTTTGAATTTATTAAAGCAGGTGGATTGTTGATGTGGCCTATCATTGCCTGCTCGGTTATTGCGATGGCGATCACCCTCGAACGGCTTTGGTCCTATCGGCGCAAGCGCGTAGTTCCTGATCATCTGTTTCCGCAAATCTGGAAGCTGTACAAGAGCAAGGAACTGGATCGGCAGCGCATTCTGGCTATTCGGGAAAGCTCCCCCTTGGGGCGATTGCTAGCCACAGGGCTAACCAATCTCCATCATTCCCGGGAGGTGATGAAAGAAGCCATCGAGGAAGAAGGCAGGCAGGTGGTTCACGGCCTGGAACGCTACTTGAATGCGCTGGGCACGGTTGCTGCGATAGCGCCATTATTGGGTCTTTTGGGTACAGTTTTTGGCATGATCGAGGTTTTTGCGGCGATTACCAGTGCAGGCGGAGTAGGCAATCCTGCGGTATTGGCGGGTGGCATATCCAAGGCGCTGATTACTACGGCGGCAGGCCTGTCTGTTGCCATTCCCAGTCTGATCGCCCATCGCTACCTTACCGGGCGGGTGGATGAGCTGGCAATCGCCATGGAACAGCAAGCCATCAAAATGGTGGAAGTACTGCATGGAGAGCGGGAGAAATAGTGAATATCCGTCCTTCCCGACGTTCCAGAAATGTACTGGTGGATATGACGCCGCTGATTGATGTGGTGTTCCTGCTATTGATTTTTTTCATGGTGTCCACCACCTTTGACAAGCAAACCCAGCTCAAGGTGGATCTTCCCCAGGCCAGCGCCCAGACGGAAGAAAACAACAAGGCAGAAACCATTGCCGTCACCATCGACGCCAAGGGGAACTTCTACCTCAACGATCAAGAACTGGTAACCCATGACGTGGATACCCTCAAACGCGCCCTGAAAAAAGCGGCTGCAGAGCGCACGGATGTTCCTGTAACGGTTACCAGCGACAAACAGGCGCCTTTCCAGGCGGTGATGATGGTGATGGATGCCGCCGGACAACTGGGTTTGAGCCGCCTCAGCTTTCTTGCCAGGGCCGCTCAAGCCGAGGAATAGACGGAATTGAAAAGCATCTGGTATGGCAACAATTTCCTGAGTTACTTGTTGCTGCCGTTGTCCCTGGTATTCTGGATGCTTGGCGTATTTCGCCGCATGCTGTTCTTTTTTCATCTGAAGAAAACCCACAGATTTCCCGCACCGGTCATTGTAGTGGGCAATATTACCGTTGGCGGCACGGGCAAGACGCCCCTGGTGATATGGCTTGCCCGGCATCTCATCGCCCTGGGTTACCAGCCAGGCATTGTAGCCCGGGGCTATGGCGGAAAAGCCAGCCACTGGCCCCAGCAGGTCAGGGCGGACAGTGATCCGGTAATGGTGGGTGATGAAGCAGTGTTGCTGGCGCGGCTCAGTGGTTGCCCCGTATGTGTGGCGCCAAAGCGTGCACAGGCGGTGCAGGAGCTGCTCGAATATACCCGCTGCAACATCGTATTGTCTGATGATGGGCTGCAACACTACGCCATGGGAAGAGACCTGGAGATCGTCGTCGTTGACGGGGAAAGAGGGTTTGGCAACGGCTTCCTGTTGCCTGCCGGACCCTTGCGGGAACTGCCTGGTCGTTTGCGTCGGGCGGACCTGCTGATCAGCAACGGCCCGTGGCGGGATGGAACGCCGGCCATGGCTGTTCGGGAGCCGCAAGTTCTGCCATTGCTGGATCTGTCAGAGGAACCACAGCCGCTGTCCCGGGCATCTGGCGAGACGGTTCATGCGGTGGCCGGAACGGGAAATCCACAGCGTTTTTTTTCCCTGTTGCAGTACCATGGGCTGAAGGTGATTCCCCACGCCTTTCGCGATCATCGCGTATACCGACAGAAAGACCTGCAGTTTGGTGATGATCTTCCGGTTCTGATGACCGAGAAAGATGCGGTAAAGTACGCACGGTTTGCCACCAGAAACTATTGGCTGGTGCGTATTGAAATGCTCCCGGATCCGGCTTTCGTGAAAAAATTTGACCAACTACTACAGGATTTGAAACATGGACAAAAAGCTGCTTGATATTCTGGTATGCCCAATTTGCAAGAGCAAACTGATCTACGAGAAATCTGAACAGGAGCTTATCTGCAAAGCGGATCGTCTTGCCTTTCCCATTCGTGACGGCATCCCCGTCATGCTTGAGCAGGAAGCGCGCGAACTGGCGGCAGACGAAGAAGTCTGATGCGCATCGTAATCCCGGCGCGCTATGCTTCCACCCGGCTTCCTGGCAAGCTGCTGCTGCCTTTGGCTGGCAAGCCCCTGTTGCAGTATGTGTATGAGCAAGCCTGCCAGAGTCAGGCGCAGGAAGTGGTGATTGCCACCGATGATGAGCGCATCGCCAAAGCTGCCGACAGTTTCAATGCGCGGGTTTGCATGACCGATGTAAAGCACAGCAGTGGGACCATGCGCATCGCCGAAGTGATTGATGTCATGAATTGGAGCGATGATGAAGTCATCGTTAACTTTCAGGGAGACGAGCCCCTGGTGCCGGTGTCCCTGTTGAACCAGGTAGCCCAGGATCTGGAGCACCACCGGTATGCAGACACCGCCACCCTGGCTGCGCACCTGGAGCACCCACAGCAACTGTTTGATGCCAATGTTGTTAAAGTGGTGCTGGACAGAAAGGGCTATGCCTTGTATTTCAGCCGTGCGCCTATTCCCTGGAAACGGGATGAGATTGCCTGGGGGAAGGAGGTTGGTGTGGAAATGTCCCGGGGTTACTTGCGGCATATTGGCCTGTACGCCTATAGAGCCGCTTTCATCAAGGAATATGTCAGCTGGCCTGAAGCACCTATCGAAAGCAGTGAATCATTGGAACAGCTGCGTACCTTGTGGCATGGCAAGCGCATTCATGTTTCTCTGGCCGCAGAGATTCCCCCGGCTGGGGTGGATACCATTGAAGACCTGCAGCGGGTTGAGGCCCTACTCGGGAATGCGTCCGGACAATAATTCCATTACCTCCATGGAATACTCATCCGTATTGTCCTTGTTGCTCAAGGGTAAGGTCTTGCAATGGTCGCAGCGTCGCATGGCATTGCCATACTGGTCTGCTTGAATGCGCT
>JALWMK010000060.1 GCA_027083925.1 Sedimenticola sp.
TTTTTCCCGCACCGGATGGCAAATGCACCCTGCGCAGGGCGGTGGTGGAAGCAGGGGCGAGACCGGATGCAGATCGCCCCATCGGCATCCGCTTCAATATTCCCACCACAGATGCCAACTATGATGCTGGCTTGCAGGTATGGGAAGTGCAGATAGATGAATCCCATGCTTGGGAACTGAGGCGCCGCTATATCACAGATGTCGGCGGCCAGGTGGCTATCGATGGCAATACACAGCCAGGTGGGCGCAGTGATGGCCCCAAAATCATGGTCAACACCAATCGAGACAATTCGCCTTTGTTCGGTGTTTCCCTTGAAGTCCGCACATCAAATAACGTAATCCGCAATCTCGGGTTTATCGGTGGTGGACAGATTATTCTGTATGAAGGGGATAATCTCATAGAAAACAACTGGATGGGATTGAAAGCCGATGGGGGCGGGCTTTCCCTGGCATCCACGGCAACCAGTCAGGCGATGCGCTCACTGGCGCGGGGCGGCATCATCATGCCGAACGAATACTCTGACAACAATACCATTCGTGGCAATCGTATCATCGGCGCTTTTGAACGCGCCATTCGGATTACGAGCGGTGGGGACGGCAACAAGATCACAGGCAACTACATCGGCATGGACGCCCGGGGCCATATTCCTGCTCCTCATGATGCCGGGGTGAATTGCGCGCGGGAGCTGGACTACAACAGCAGCTATTGGTACGGCGGGCGGGGAATCCAGGTCACGGGCAGCAACAACACCGTGACCAACAACCGCCTTGCCGGTTTGCACATCCCCCAGGCCACAAACGATACCCCCCCCATTACCATGGAAATATCCGGTGTGGCGAACACCGTCACGCTCAATGTGATTGGCCGGGACCTGGCCAACAGGGATGTGGGCGTTTGTGGTCAGGGGATGTTGCTGCAGGGTACAGAACTCCTGGTTGAAGACAACCTCATCGTGCATACCCGCAATGGTTTTGATCCGGGCGATGAAGGCACCGATTTTGACAGTGCCATTCTTACCCAGAGTTTTGCCGCTGGCAGCGGCCGGTGGATTACCGTGCGCAAGAATATGATCGTCGATGCCACTGCCGCCACCCATCCTGATCATGCATACCGCTTTGCATCGCCGGGAGTGCCGGTTGAACTGCGTAAATTCAATCCGGCAAAAGTTACCAGCATCAATGGTACGGCTGTCAGCGGAACCCAGGGTGATGATGCTGTGATACCCGGCCCGACAACCATCTCGGCGGCTTGTTCCGGTTGCCAGGTGTATCTGTATGCGGATGATTTCGATGCCCGTATCGAAGCACATGAATTCCTGGGTGAAGCCACCGCTGATGCGAGCGGCAACTGGACGGCCACCTTGTCTCGTGCCTTGACGGCCAACGAAGGGCTGAGAACCCAAAGCATGGCCAACGGCAATGGCATCATGCACATTTACGGCGCCGGAACCACCAGCAAGCTATCCGATGATCTGTATACCGCCACTGCTGCGACCCAACTGATGTTGAGCCAGGCATATCATGATGTGAACGAACAAACAGGAATGGCCAGTGTTACTGTCCAGCGTACCGGCAACATGAGCAGCGAAGTCCGTGTGAACTATGCGACAGTCAGCAACAGCGCAACCAGCGGCCAGGACTATACCAGTACATCCGGCCAACTGGTGCTGGAAAATGGTGTGGCCAGCAAGACGGTGAACATCACCATCCATGACGATACCCTGGCAGAGGGGGGAGAGTATTTCACCCTGTCCCTGAGTAATCCCGTGGGTGCGGTTCTTGGCGTTCCTGGACAAACCCAAATCACCATTGTCGACGATGAATCCTGCCCGCCGGGGATCACCGATCTGGAAATTCAGGGTGACAGCTATGTGAATGAGGAATACTTCTGCCATGCGTCAAACAGCATCGCCGTGGGTGATACTGATGGAGCCGGATCTGGAAATGGCGTTTCCATCGATGGAGGAAGTAAAGTGATCTATTCGTCACCGCAAATCATCATCCACCCCCACTTTCGCGTGATGGATCAAGGGGTATTGCGGTTGGGGAATGGGATAGAGCCGTAGATATGCCAGCCGTCACCCGTATTGCCGCAGGCTGGAAAAAATGCGCATGGGCGGCCCGGCCGCGCATTATCCAGTTCCTCCATTACGTCGATGAGCAAAGGCTGAATGATTGGAGCTGGTCCAAAAAGACATGGCGGCCTTGGTCGATCAGGCTGAATACATGGTACGCCGCTGGATGTCACTATCACGAACGCCAAAGGCCTGAAAGGGCTGTCCAGGGTGGCCAGATCAAAAGCATGTGGGTGCCGGAACACGGGATGATACACTTGATTGCCAGCCGGAGGCGGAATCCATAAAATCCATGTGGAGCGCCGCAGAACCAGTATCGACGCTCAGGTTCGCCAGAATGCGCTCTAATATCAGGATTGCGTTTTCCCTCACCATAAAGTCCGGGATCCGTTGCAGGATTTATACATGTGCAAACAACCTGAATCCGTCTGTTTTTCATTGCCCGCATGGGTGCATGGCTTTGGCGATGGTGTGGAAGTCCTGCAGTCGGTGAAAGCGCGTATGGCTATGGTAATAAAGGCTGCGCAGCAGAATGTACGGCGCAAGACCGGCGGCCCCTTTGCGGCTGCCGTGTTCGAGTCGGATAGCGGAAAGCTGGTTGCTTTGGGGGTCAATCACGTGACTGCCGGGGGATTGTCCATGCTGCATGGTGAAATGGTAGCTTTGGCTCTGGCGCAACGCAGGCTGCATGAATATGATCTGGGAGGGAAGGGAGTGCCGGCCCATGAGCTTGTCACCAGTGCCGAACCTTGCGCCATGTGTCTTGGCGCCGTGTGCTGGTCGGGGGTGACCCGGTTGGTAAGTGGTGCCACTGATGCGGATGTGCGCAAGCTGGGTTTCGATGAAGGACCAAAACCCCGGGACTGGATTCGGGAACTGGGCCGGCGGGGCATAGATGTGGTGCCGGAAGTGTTGCGTAGCGAAGCAGTTGCGGTGCTGGAGGGGTACCGTCAGCAGGGTGGGGTAATCTACAATCCGAGATCCCGGGGTTCTCCGGAACCGAAGAACTGATTTTGGCATTGAGCCAGTACCACTGGAACATGCTATCGTTATACAGCCGCTATGATTTCCCTGGCCGGATCTTTTCTCGTACCTAGGGCTGTATGACTCATGACGTTGAATGAACTGAAATACATTGTTGCTGTTGCCAGAGCCCGCCATTTTGGCCGGGCGGCAGAGGCCTGTTTCATCAGCCAGCCAACCCTGAGTGTGGCTGTGCGCAAGCTGGAAACCGAGCTGGGCGTGGAGCTGTTTGAAAGACGCCAGGGGGAAGTGACCGTAACCCCCGTGGGCGAGCAGGTTGTCGCCCAGGCTCAAAGGGTGCTGGAAGGGGCAGGGGCAATCAGGGAGATCGTCGAGCATGGCCGGGATCAGCTGGTTGCACCCTTGCGTATTGGTGCGATTTATACCATCGGGCCGTATCTGTTTCCTCATCTGATTAACGAACTCGCAGAACGCGCTCCGAAAATGCCGCTGATTATCGAGGAGGACTACACCCACATACTGGCGGAAAAACTCAAGCAAGGTGAGGTGGATGCCATCCTTATTTCACTTCCGTTCGAGGAACATGGCATCCTGACCCTGCCCCTGTATGAAGAATCTTTCGTGGCGCTGATTCCCAGCTCCCATGCCTTGAATGAGAAAAAGCATTTGAGCATGGAAGACATCAGCAACGAAAAGGTGCTGCTGCTAGGCTCAGGGCACTGCTTTCGGGATCAGGTGCTGGAAGTATGTCCGGACTGTATTCGCAAACGCAACCTGGCAGAGAGGGCTAGCATGGCAGATCTGGAAGGCAGTTCTCTGGAAACCATTCGCTATATGGTTGCCAGCGGCATGGGTGTGACCATTCTGCCCTGCTCGGCTGCTGGTGCCGACCGCTTTTCCCAGCGTCTGGTAAGCATCAAACGCTTTGCCGACACCAGCCCCAGCCGCCAGGTAGCGCTGGCCTGGCGCAAAAGCTTCCCCAGACCCCAGGCTATCGATGTGCTTTGTGCGGCTGTGCATGCAAGCAAACTCAGTTGTATCAAACAATTGAAGTAAAGGGCACCTCGATTAATTCATGATGGGCATCTGCGCACATGAGGGCAGCGATAACTTCGTCGCCTGCAGGGATGCGGGTGAGGGGCGTAAGCCGGGAGCGGAAGCTTTGAAAATCTTGCAAATAGCAGGCTACAAGGTGAATTGCGCTTGCGCAAGAGAAGGTGCCCTGGGGCATTTGCTGCGATCTTCGTCTTGTTCTCACTGCCCTCATGCACGAATCTGCTCAAACAGAATGAATAGAGGTACCCTGAATAGCTCACCATCATTGTTATCTTGATCCATAGGCACCGCCTATCGGATAGATTGTGATAAACAATTTCAAGTATGCCCCCGGTTTCGTCTATATTTAGCAGTGAGGATGGCAAGTCCATTCCGGAATGTGGAGACACCCACAGGGAAACTTCTGACCAAGTTGGCATCCCGGCCTGTGCTGGAATGGCGCAAATGAGCTTGCTCGGGTTTCCCAAGGGTGTTTGCATATTGCCAATAGTGATTTTATGAGGAGAACTGACATGTCACTGAAAGGTTCAAAAACCGAACAACACCTGAAAGACGCCTTTTCCGGCGAATCCCAGGCCAACCGCCGTTACCTGTACTTTGCTGCCAAGGCAGATGTTGAAGGTTACAACGACGTGGCCGCCGTATTCCGGTCTACCGCTGAAGGCGAAACCGGCCATGCCCACGGCCACCTGGAGTATCTGGAGGAAGTGGGTGATCCCGCGACCGGCCTGCCCATCGGCGGTACATCTGACAACCTCAAGGCAGCGGTTGCCGGTGAAACTCATGAGTACACTGACATGTATCCCGGTATGGCCAAAGATGCCCGCGATGAAGGCTTTGACGAGATCGCCGACTGGTTCGAGACGCTGGCCAAGGCAGAGCGTTCCCACGCCAACCGTTTCCAGAAGGCGTTGGACACCCTGGACAGCTGAATGAAATAGACCTGAATCCGTGGGTTCAGGATAGATTCCGGGCCGGCTTTCTGGCCCGGTATTCGAGAGGAGACAGAAACATGAGCAACCAGCGCGAAGGTAGTCTGGAAGCGCCGACACGCCATGCCGTGGACTGGAAGAATCCCG
>JALWMK010000061.1 GCA_027083925.1 Sedimenticola sp.
CATGCCCTGTTCGCCCATGAGGAATCGGATTTTCTGGGCTTTCTGGCGTTGTGGAATTTTGTGGAGAAAAAGCGCCGCCACCTCAGCCAACGCAAGTTCCGGCGCCTGTGCCGGGAGTATTTCCTCTCCTACACCCGCATTCTGGAATGGCAGGACATCCACCGCCAACTTCGTGCCCAGATGCATGACATGGGCTACCGGGACAACCAGGAGTTTCCCGGCTATGAAACCATTCACCGGGCGGTATTGTCCGGTCTGCTCAGTCATGTAGGCTTCAAGCAGACCGGCAAGGGCAAGGGATACCTCGGCGTGCGTAACAGCCAGTTCCATCTGTTTCCCGGATCCGCCCTGTTCGGCAATAACCCCAAGTGGTTGGTAGCGGCGGAACTGGTGGAAACCACCAGACTGTATGCGCGGGTATGCGCCCGGGTGCAGCCGGAGTGGATCGAATCCCTGGCCGGCCATCTGCTCAGGTATAGCTATTCCGAACCCCATTGGCAGGCCAAACGTGGCCAGGTGGGGGCGTATGAAAAAATCACCCTGTTCGGGTTGGTGCTGGCGTCCAGGCGATGCATCAACTTTGGCCCTATCGAACCCAGGCAATCGCGGGAAATATTCATTCGCTTCGGGCTGGTGCAGGGTGATTTCCACAGCCGCGCGCCTTTCTGGCGGCACAACCGGGAGCTGGTGGAATATGTCCGGGATATGGAAGCGCGCACCCGGCGACTGGATCTGCTGGTGGACGAAGAGCGCATGTACGCCTTCTACGACCAGCGCATCCCCGAGGAGATCTGCAGCAAGGCGCAGCTGGAACAATGGCTACGCAAGCAGGACAAGAAACAGCCACGCCAGCTGCATATGGAACTGGAAGACGTGCTGGCCCGGGAAACCGATGCCAGCGCCGAAGCGCAGTTTCCCAAAGTGCTGCAACTCCATGGCATGCGCTTGCATCTGGAGTACCATTTCGAACCTGGCCATGAGACGGATGGCGTTACCCTGGTTGCGCCGGCGGGTGTGCTCCGGCAGATCAGTCCAGGGCGGCTGGACTGGCTGGTGCCCGGCCTGCTGGAGGAAAAGCTGGTTGCCCTGATCAAAACTCTGCCCAAGTCCCTGCGCAAGCAGTTTGTACCCGCGCCTGACTATGCCGCCAGGGCGCTGCGCAAACTGCAAGCAGGTGATACGCCTCTGGTGCAGGCGCTGGGACTGGCGCTGAAACAACTGTCCGGCGGTGTCCATGTCCCGGAAGATGCCTGGAATGTCGAAGCCCTGCCGGATTATCTGCGCATGCGGGTGCGGGTGATCGATGCCGGCGGCGCGACGCTGGCCACGGGTCGGGAACTCCTTTCCCTGCAAAACCAGTACGGTGACAGAGCAGAAGCGCCAGCCGGGCGGGACAGTCACGCACTCGTGCGCAAGGGTCTCACCCGCTGGGATTTTGGAGAATTGCCGCAGCAGGTGGAAACCGGCAGCCGGGGCATCCGGCTTGTTGCTTATCCGGCGCTGGTGGATGAAGGTGACAGCGTGGCCATCGATGTGCTGGGGGCACAAGTCCAGGCGCAAAGCGCTCACCGGGCAGGATTGCGGCGGTTGCTGCTGCTGGCCATGCCCAAAGACATACGCGCCTTGCGCAAGCAACTGCCGGGGCTGCAGCAGATGCGATTGCAGTATGCCAAAGCCGCCAAACCGCCCATTGCTGCGCAGAACAAGGGCAAGCAGGATCTGGAAGGGGAGCTATTGGCGCTGATCATCGACAGGACCTTTCTGTTGGATCGCCCGGATATCCGGGACGGGGAAAGCTTTGCCGCCCGTCTGCAACAGCACCGTGGGGAAATGTCTGCCCAGGCCCATGAAGTATGCAGGCTGACCGGAGAAATCCTGCAACAGTATCAACGGCAGCGCAAGATCCTGTCCGGCACTACCCAGATCAACTGGCTGGCCTCCACCCAGGACATGCAGGGGCAGCTGGACAGGCTGGTCTATCAGGGTTTTTTGCAACAGATTCCCTGGCAGCAGCTGCAGCAATATCCCCGTTATCTGAAAGCGCTGGATTTTCGCCTGGAAAAACTGCGGGGCGGCGCTGCCCGTGACCAGCAACGCCTGAATGAGTTGCAGATGGTGCACAATGACTGGCTGCAGCGCTGGCAGGCGGCGAACGAAACAGGCGTGACGGATCTGCGTCTGGAAGAAATCCGCTGGAAGCTGGAAGAGTTCCGGGTGTCCCTGTTTGCCCAGGAGTTGAAAACTGCAGTTCCGGTTTCTGCAAAACGCATCTGCAAACGCTGGCGGGAATTGGGGTTATAATTTCAGTTTCGAGTGATCTGATTAAGGAACAAACCTGTATGTCCAATTGTCCTTGTGGCTCCGAGCGAGAATATGCAACCTGTTGCGAGCCAGTATTGTCCGGTGCGGTGCTGGCGGCGACTGCCGAAGCTCTCATGCGCGCCCGTTATTCCGCCTACATCGAGGGAAAGATCTCCTTTCTGGGAGAAAGCCTGCACCCCGGCAGCCGCCATGACTGGGATGAGGCCGCCACCCGCAAATGGGCGACGCAGTCCCAGTGGCTGGGCCTGGAAGTGCGCTCTACGGAAAATGGCCTGGAAGACGATGATGAGGGAATGGTGGAGTTTGTCGCCACTTACAAAGAGGATGGTTTGCTCAAGCAACACCACGAGCGCAGCTTGTTCCGCAAGGAGAACGGGCGCTGGTACTATGTGGACGGCAAGCTGCCGGCACCGGAAACCGTAAAGCGGGAAGCGCCCAAGATAGGGCGTAACGATCCCTGTCCTTGCGGCAGTGGGAAAAAACACAAAAAATGCTGTGGTGCCTGAATGCGCTGTTCCCTGGCCATTATTCTCCTGTTTTTCCTGACCCAAGGCACGGTTGGGGATGTGTACAAGTTCGAGGATGCGGAAGGACGTACTTTGCTGACGAACGTTCCCTCCAACGGCAAAGGCATGACCCTGGTGAAACGCTTTCGCTTTAGCTACGCCAAGCCCCACAGCGGCGGACGGGCACCGGTGCTGAAGGTGCTCAAGGACAGAATCCGCAAGTACAAGCCATTCATCATGCAGGCCGCCCGGGACACCGGGCTGGATACCGATTTGATCCATGCGGTCATCCTCGCGGAGTCGGCCTATGATCCCAAGGCCGTTTCGCCCAAGGGCGCGATGGGATTGATGCAGCTGATGCCGGGCACGGCCAAACGCTTCAATGTCAGCGACGCTTTTGATCCAGCGCAGAATATTCGTGGCGGAACCCAGTATCTGCAGTTCCTCATGAAACGATTCGGCAATGACCTGGAGCTGGTTACAGCCGCCTACAATGCCGGGGAAGGCGCGGTGGAAAAATATGGCCGCAGCATTCCGCCCTACAAGGAAACCCGGCTCTATGTAAAAAAGGTCAAGGACTTCATGCAGCAGGGGATGGTGGCATTCAATTGATGCCAGACCCCGGGTTCCAGCTGTTTCCCTCTTCCGCCGGAAAACTGTGGCGAAAACATCCCTGGCACAGAGAGATTGCCGATTTCCAACTGCCGGAAAAAGAGCTGTTTTCCCTTCCATCGGCCTGTATCACAGCTTCCCGGCACCTAGGGCCGGAACAGGCGCAAGGCGGTGTCTATTCCGCCCGGGGAGAATATGTTTCTTGTTCAAGGCATTTGCGCAGAAACAAGGATCTGACTGCGGGCAATCCTGAAACCATTGCGTTGCCGGGCGATATCCCCCGCTTGCCCGGGCGCTATCTGTATCTTGGCTGGTTCTTCAATCACTATGGCCACTTCGTCCTGGAGAGCCTGTCCAGGGCCTGGGCGCTGGAGGAAGCCGGTCTGGTGGATGGTTATCTGCTGCACCTGCATGCGCCGGATGCCAGGCCCGCGGACGATCTGCTGGCGTTCTTCGATCTCCTCGCCATTCCCCGGGAAAAGTTGATCTTTGTTGGACAGGACATGCAGGTGTCAGAACTGCTGCTGCCCTCCCAGCAAGGGGTGCTTTCCCGCAATATATCCGCGGAAATGCTGGCGTTGTACCGCCAGCTCGGCAGCCGGGCTGCAAAGCACCAAGGGGGCAAGCATGGCGCCAGGCTGTACATATCCCGGCATTTCCTTCCTTCGGATCAGCGCAAGGCAAGCAATGAAAAGGTGCTCGAAGACAGGTTCCGGTCGCTTGGCTACCAGGTCATCCATCCCCAGTTTCTGGATGTGACGACCCAGCTTGGGTTGTTTGCCAATGCCACGGATTTTGCCGGACTGGAAGGCAGCGGGCTGCATAATATTCTGTTCGCCAGAGAGCCGCGGAGCGTGTGGATGCTTGGGGCGGAAGGCCAGTTGGCGGACGCCATTACCCAGGTTCACCTTGGCCGGCTCTGCTGCTGCGCCACGGAATTGCACTTGCAGCGGGTGCCGGAGTTTTCCGGTCTGCACCCCCGCATAACGCCTTTCCTTGTGAATCCGCAGGGTAACGACAGCGTCTGTTTGTCGGGGATAACGCCCACAGCCTATGACCGTTTTCTCTGGTTGTCCGATCTGGCTGCGCAACTGAATAAAAAGAACTGTGATCCTGTAAATGCTGAAGATGGACAGCTGTCCGAGGAGGAGGCGGAGCTGCTGTATCGTCTCCGGCTGCCATCTGCGACCGGTGTTCCGTCCAACTGTGTTGAGAACAGCAATGAGCTGTTTGTTTTCTGGCGCGCCGAACAGGAATACGCCCGGGGGAATACCGCCGCAGCCATCGGACACATGGCGCGATGCCTGCCGGAATACAAAGCCCATGCGGCGTTTCTGCATCGCTACGCGCAAATGCTCCTTGCCGGCAAGCGTAACGAACAGGCACTGGAAATTGCCGCCAGAGCGGCGCAGCTGGATCCGCAGAACCCGCATCTGATGTTGTTTTACGCCAGCTTGCTTTCTGTGGAAAACAGGCTTGCAAGGCTGCGCGGGCTTGTGGAAGCCTTTCCCCGCTTTATTCCGGCGAGAATCCAGCTGGCGGAAGCGCTGGCGGAATCGGACAGATTTGATGAGGCGGCCGATATCCTGGGTGCTGTTATCTGTGGTTCGCCCAAACACCGCGCATTGTTGCCCCGTCTGACCTGGTACCTGTATCGATCCGCCCAGTATGAAGAGGCGGAGAAAGCAGCCCATGAGGCCCTTTCCCATGCGCCGGACAATCCTTTCAGTTTCGTTCATCTGTGCCGCAT
>JALWMK010000062.1 GCA_027083925.1 Sedimenticola sp.
GCAACGCCTCAACGCCTTCACCCGTCTTGGCGGACACTTTGACAAACTGAGTATCACCACCCCATTCCTCCGGCACAACTTCTTCTGCCACCAGTTCCTGCATGACTTTGTCCGGTTGCGCTTCCGGTCGGTCGATCTTGTTCACCGCCACAATCAGGGGAACACCTGCCGCCTTTGCGTGCTGTACCGCTTCCTTGGTTTGCGGCATGACACCATCATCTGCAGCCACCACCAGGATAATAAGGTCGGTTGCCTGGGCGCCGCGGGCGCGCATGGCAGAGAAAGCCGCGTGCCCCGGCGTATCCAGAAAGGTGATGGTTCCGTGCCCGGTTTCCACGCGATAGGCGCCAATATGCTGGGTAATGCCACCAGCTTCGCTATCCGCCACTTTTGATCTGCGGATATAGTCCAGCAACGAGGTCTTGCCATGATCTACATGCCCCATGATCGTAACCACCGGAGCGCGCGGCTCCCGCTCGCCTTCAGGCTCGTCAGCAATGGAGGCGACCAACTTGTCCTCCACATCCTCTTCCTTGTGGAAGATGGCCTTGTGTCCCATTTCTTCAACTACCAGCGCAGCGGTATCCTGATCCAGCATCTGGTTGATGGTCACCATCATGCCCATTTTCATCAGTTCCTTGATGACTTCCGCCGACTTCACGGACATTTGTTGAGCGAGTTCCCCGACGCTGATATTTTCAGGAATTTTTACTTCGTGCACCACGGGCGCTGTCGGTTTCTGGAACCCATGATCCATATCGGCCTGCGAAGCGTCCCTGCCGCGATTTTTCCTGGCAGGCTTGCGCCTGCCGCTCTTACCGGCAGCCACATGCAATTCCTTGCGCCCACGACCGGGCTTTCCCGCTTCTGCACGACGCTGGGCTTTTTCCTTACGCTCCCGGGCTTCCTGCTGGACTCGACGCTGTTCCTGGGCCCGGCGGGCAAGCTCGACATCCTTTTCTCGCCGCTGTTTTTCCACTTCAGCCTTGGTACGCTCTTCTTCTTCGGCCTTGGTGCGTACCGCTTCCATGCGCTTGCGTTCGTCCTGCTCTGCCTGCAGCAGGGCTTCTTGCGCCTTACGGCGGGACTGTTCCTGCTCTTCCGCCTTCCGGCGCTGCGCAGCCTGTTCGGCCAGCGCCTTTTTCGCCGCCTCCGCTTCTTTGAGCAGGCGTTCCTTGTCCGTTTCTGCCGTTGGCTCTTTCGCGAAAGTGCGTTTGCGGCGAACTTCCACATTCACGGTTTTCGCGGTACGGGTCGCCCGTGCTGCGGGCGAACGACCGGCAGAGGCAGGTTGCTTCAACTCGGTGGTGGTTTTGCGCTTTAAGGTCACCTTGCCTGTTGTGGCGGCTTTCTCTCCAGCGCCTTGCTTACCGTGACTGCGACGCAGATAGTTAAGCAGTTCCAGCTTTTCTTTTGCTGTCACCGCATCATCGCCACTGCTCTTGTCCAATCCCGCCTGGGAAAATTGTTCCAGGAGACGATCCACTGGAACGCCTACATCGGCGGCCAACTGGCTGACTGTAATATCACTCATGCCAATACCCCCTTACCCCTTGGGCTCGGTTTCTGTTTCATTTTCGGCTTCTTCAAACCAGGGCGCCCGTGCTGTCATGATCAGTTCACCAGCACGTTTTTCAACCATGCCTTCCAATTCCATTAAATCATCTACCGCCTGCTCCGCAAGGTCTTCCATGGTGACGATGCCATTGGAAGCCAGCTGATGCGCCAGGTCTTCCGTCATGCCTTCCATCGCCAGCAGGTCTTCCGCCGGCTCGGCATCTGACAGCTTTTCCTCACTGGCAATGGCGCGCGTGAGCAATGCATCGCTGGCACGGTTAC
The DNA here is from genome assembly GCA_027083925.1 of Sedimenticola sp. Lineage (GTDB taxonomy): Bacteria > Pseudomonadota > Gammaproteobacteria > Chromatiales > Chromatiaceae > Thiolapillus. Next base: position 1,840 of record JALWMK010000062.1, read on the forward strand.
GCAGTTCTTCCACGATATCGGCATCAAACTCTTCGATGGCGAGCAGTTCCTCTTCGGGCACATAGGCGATTTCCTCGACTGAGGTGAAGCCTTCCTGCGCGAGAATGATCGCCACCTCCTCATCCACATCCAGCTCTTCCATGAAGCCCTGCACGTATTGCTGTGCCTCGGCGTCTGCTTTCTCTGCCAGTTCGTCCTCACTCATGACATTGAGTGTCCAGCCGGTGATCTGGCTGGCCAGACGGATATTCTGGCCGCCGCTTCCAATGGCTTGGGAAAGGTTCTCTTCCTTTACGGAAATATCCATGGAGTGGGCATCTTCGTCCACCACGATGGAAGCTACTTCTGCCGGAGACATGGCGTTAATAATGAACTGGGCCGGGTTATCATCCCACAGGATGATATCCACGCGCTCCCCCGCCAGCTCGTTGGAAACTGCTTGCACCCGGGAGCCGCGCATGCCCACGCAGGCGCCTACGGGATCGATACGCGGATCATTGGAACGCACCGCTATCTTGGCGCGACGCCCGGGATCACGGGCCGCACCCAGCACTTCGATCAGGCCATCGCCGACTTCCGGCACTTCCAGTTTGAACAATTCGATGAGCAGCTCGGGTGCGGTACGGGATACGAACAGTTGCGGGCCGCGCACATCGGTGCGAATCGCCTGCAAAAAACCGCGCAAACGGTCGCCGATTCTGACCGGCTCCTTGGGGATCACGTCACTGCGCGGGATGATCGCTTCGGCGTTGCCGCCAAGATCCATAATGATGGCTCCGCGATCCAGACGCTTTACCACGCCGGTAACCAGTTGCCCCACCTTGTCTTCATAGGCTTCCACTACCTTGGCTCTTTCCGCTTCCCGCACCTTCTGTACGATAACCTGCTTGGCGGTCTGGGCGGCAATACGGCCAAACCCGATGGAATCCATAGGCTCTTCTACATAGTCACCGGGCTGGATATCCGGGTCACTGGCACGAGCTGCGCTCAGGGTGATTTCCGATTTCGGGTTTTCCAACACCGGGGTTTCACTGTCATCTATCACCAACCAGCGGCGGAAGGTATCGTAATCTCCAGTTTCCCGGTCGATAACCACACGTACTTCAATATCCCCACCATGCTTTTTCCGCGTGGCAGAAGCAAGTGCAGCCTCAATGGCTTCGAAAATAATGTCCTTATCGACTTCTTTTTCGTTAGAAACCGCGTCTACGACGAACAGGATTTCTTTGGTCATCGCGATACCCTCAGTAAATTAAATTTCCGGAACAAGACGCGCCTCCTGAATCTGCTCCATGAACAAAGGATAGACCTCACCGTCTACCTCTACCAGGACTTCATCGTCTTCCACTCCCACCAGCAGCCCCTTGTACTTGCGACGCCCGCCAATGGATGAATCAAGCCTGATGTTTACCTTGCGCCCGACAAAGCGCTGATAGTCTTCCGTATCGAACAGCGGCCTATCCAGCCCCGGAGACGATACCTCCAGGCTGTACTGGGCGGGAAGAGGATCTTCCACATCAAACACGCCGCTGAGCTGGTGGCTCACGGCAGCACAGTCGTCAACATTGATTCCCTTCTCCGTATCTATATAGATACGCAACAGATTACCACCCTGGTAACCGCTCAGGTATTCTACTCCCACAAGCTCATAACCCATGGGTTCAACCACGTTACGCACTGTTTCCTGCAATTTCGCCGATGCTTTCTGCATATCTTCCAACCTGAAGCTGCGGACTCAGACTCACAAATAAAAAAATGGGCGCTAGGCCCATTCCTGATCTATCAATAACAAAAAAACCCCGTAAACGGGGTTCCGGGAAACCGCAACGATCAAATTCCCCACTGTTACGCCATCTGGCTAACAACCGTGTCAGGGCAACCCTGCCCTCTCATGCGCCGCGATGATAGTTTTTTTTGACGCTTTCGTCAAGATATTCGACAAATATCTCGCCTGGGAACCTATTTTTTCCTTCCGCCCTTGCGCAGCACCTTGCCCTGGCTGGCCCGCTTCTTGCGCGCCTCTTTGGGATCGGCAATAAGCGGGCGGTAGATTTCCACCCGGTCGCCGGGATACAAGGCTGCATCGAGTTTGGCAGCCTTGCCAAAAACACCTACCTTGTTCTTGCTCAAGTCAATTTCAGGATATTCTTCCAGAATTCCCGAGTTCCTGATCGCCTGTTCCACCGTGATCCCCGACTCAGCTTCCACCACATGTACGATTTGTTCCTCCGGCAAGGCATAGGCCACTTCAACCTGAATCATTTTACGACTCCTTTGGCTAGCTCATTGGCCCGCTTGCAAAACGCATCCACCAAAGAGTTAGCAATCTGGGAAAATACGATGCCAAAAGCCTTGTCCATCAGGCCGCTGGAAAATTCGAAGTCCAGAGACAGGGACACCTTGCAGGCATCCTCCCGCAGTTCAGTAAACTCCCAGGCGCCCTCGAGCTTGCGAAAGGGGCCATCTTTCAAGCGGATCTCGATACGATGATGGGGAAAAAGGCGATTGCAGGTGGAAAATGCCCGGGTCACACCCGCTTTGGACACCACGATCTCGCCACACAGCTCTTCGTCCGTGCGCGACAGCAGACGGGCATCCTTGCACCAGGGCAGGAACGCCGGATAGCTGTCCACATCATTGACAATCTCATACAAAGTCACCGCTGGAACCGATACCAGTGCCGTTTTTTCAACGATTGCCATCAGCTGCGTCCCACTTCTCTGTCCAATTCGCCACTGTGAAGTTTTTCCAGGTAAATTGATAACTTGCGCTTGACCTGTCCACTGAGGGCATACAGGGCAAACATGTTCGGAAATGCCATGGACAGCAGCAATAAGTCACTAAAATCCAGCACTGCCGAGGCGCTGCCGATGGAACCGGCCACGATCACCAGCATAAATGCCAAGCGATAAAGCATGGAATAGCGCTCCCCGAACAGATAGGTCCAGCAACGCTCTCCGTAGTATGACCAGGAAATCATGGTGCTATAGGCAAACAGCACCACGGATAGGGACAGCACCACCGGAAACCAGCTGATCACGCTGCCGAAGGCCACAGAAGTCAATGCCGCGCCTTGGTTGCTGGCAATCAGCTCTGCATGCTCTCCATTCCCGTCATATACGCCGGTAATGATAATCACCAGGGCAGTCATGGTGCAGATGACCACCGTATCAATAAACGGCTCCATCAGGGCCACAATGCCTTGCCGGGTTGGATAGGGTGTGCGTGCGGTGGAATGCGCAATGGCCGCCGAGCCGATCCCGGCCTCACTGGAGAATGCCGCCCGCTTGAAACCCTGGACAATCACGCCAATCAAGGCACCCAGTCCGGCCTCCATGCTGAATGC
>JALWMK010000063.1 GCA_027083925.1 Sedimenticola sp.
ACAAGCGCTTCGTATTTTCGGCCAAGGCGGATGTAGGCTATGGGGATAGTTACGGAGATACCCACATTCTGCCGTTCTTCGAAAACTATTTTGGTGGGGGCGAAAAAACCGTCCGTGGCTTCAAGAATAACACCCTGGGTCCCAGGGATTCTACTGGGGATCCTATTGGAGGCAATATCAAAGTCATGGGAGGGTTAGAGCTGTTTTCCCCGCCGCCATTTGCGAAACTGGACTCAACGGTGCGCATGTCCGTATTTTTTGATGCGGGAAATGTCTTCCAAGACCGGGTGGAATTTGATGAAATTCGTTATTCTGCTGGAATCGGCGTGACATGGTTGTCGCCTATGGGGGCAATGACACTCAGTTATGGTGTTCCACTGAACGATACAAGTTATGATGACGTGGAGAACTTTCAGTTTAGTTTCGGATCGATTTTTTAGGAGTGTAGAACGTGATGAGAAAAGTTACCTTGTTTGGCATGCTGGCGCTGTTTCTGGTCACCATGAACGGTGCGGCTTTTGCTGCGAGTAAAATTGCCTATGTGGAAGTGGGCAAGGTGCTTCAGGAATCCCCCCAGGTAAAAGCGGTGAAGGAAAAGATCCGCAAAGAGTTTTCCAAGCGTGATGATCAGCTGGTTTCCGAGCAGAAAAAACTTAGAAAACTCAAGGAAAAATTGCAGCGGGATGCTTCCATCATGAGTGAAGCAGAAGGAAAGCGTCTGGAACGCGATATTATCGCCCGCACCCGTAAACTGAAAAATGCGCAGAGTGAGTTCCAGGAAGACCTGGCCTTGCGGCAGAATGAAGAGCTGGGCAAGCTGCGCAAGGTGATTGCCGAAGTTATTGTCAAGGTTGCCAAGAAAGGTGGTTACGACCTGGTGCTGGAAAGCGGCGTGGTCTGGGCGAATGACAAGGTCAATATCACCAAGCAAGTGCTGAAAGAACTGAAAAAGAAAAAATAGGCGCTGAGCCATGTCCGCTTCATTTACTCTTGCCGAAATTGCAGAGCATTGCGGGGCGGAGCTGCAGGGGGAGGGTAGTCGCCGCATTTCCGGGGTGGAAACCCTGGATCATGCAGGTGCAGATCAAATCAGTTTTTTCAATCACGCCAAGTACCGCAAATCCTTGCGGGAAACCCGGGCGGCGGCGGTGATCCTGCGTCCTTCTGATGCAGCAGATTGCCCCAGCAACATGTTGCTGACAGACAACCCCTATCTCGTCTGGGCGCGGGTTACAAACTTTTTTGCCCCTTTGCAGGGACAGGAAGCCGGCATACATGCCACTGCGAGTGTAGATCCGAATGCCAGGATAGATGCTGGGGCCGTGGTTGCAGCTGGTGCGGTGATTGGTGCAGGTGCCATCATTGAAGCAAATGCCTATGTAGGAGCAAATTGCGTTATTGGCCGGGAAGTGGTGCTTGGGCAGGGTTCGCGACTGCTCGCTTCTGTGGTGCTCATGGATCGGGTGCGGCTGGGAAAGAACTGCCTGATTCATCCAGGTGCGGTGATCGGCAGTGATGGGTTTGGCCTGGCGAATGATCAGGGGCGCTGGGAGAAGGTTGCCCAGCTTGGCAGCGTTGTTCTTGGTGACAATGTGGAAGTTGGTGCAAATACAACCATCGACCGTGGCGCCGTCCGCGATACCCGGATTCACGATGGCGTAAAGCTGGATAACCAGATCCAGGTGGCCCACAATGTGGAAATCGGGGAAAATACCGCCATTGCAGCCTGTACCGGCATATCCGGCTCAACCCGCATTGGCAGCGGCTGCACCCTGGCTGGCGGGGTTGGTGTTGTCGGGCACATAGAGCTGGCAGATGGTGTGCATGTATCAGGCGCCAGCGTCGTGAGTCGCTCGCTACGGGAGCCGGGAGTTTATACCGGCGGTGTGTTGGCCATGCCGCACAAGGTCTGGCAAAAAAATATTGCCAGAATCAAGCAGCTGGACAGCATGGCAAGACGCTTGAGGGCTTTGGAGAAAGCCCTGGCACAGTTGCAGGACGAACGGGACAGCATCAAGGAATAAACCGGGGCTTCCCGGGCGTGTTGCCTGAATTCAAGGGTTCAGGTATTGGTAATGCAATCTGGAGATTCCTTTGGAAAACATGGGCATCAATCACATCATGGAACGCCTTCCCCACCGCTACCCCTTCCTGCTGGTGGATCGAATTCTGGCATGTGTGCCGGGGGAGCGCCTCCTGGCTTTGAAAAATGTAAGCATGAACGAGCCATTTTTCCAGGGGCATTTTCCGGGAAAACCGGTGATGCCCGGGGTGCTGATCATCGAGGCGCTGGCGCAAACCACCTGCCTGCTGGCATTGGAAACCGAACCCTCCCATAGTGATACCATCTACCTTCTTGCCGGAGTGGACAAGGCGCGCTTCAAACGTCAGGTGACGCCGGGAGACCAACTGCAACTCGAGGCCACACTGTTGAAACGCAGGCGCGGTATCTGGGTGTTCGGCGCGGAGGCCCGTGTCGATGGACAACTGGCTGCAAGCGCTGAAATCATGTGCACCGCGAGAGTGCTTTGATTCATCCGTCTGCAATCATTGACGAGCAGGCCAGCATCGGCGCAGGCGTTACTATCGGTCCTTTCAGCATCATCGGGGCCGGGGTGGAAATCGGTGATGGCTGCGAGATTGGCTCCCATGTCGTGATCCGGCGCAACACCCGCATGGGGAAGAACAACAAAATCTTTCAGTTTGCCTCGGTGGGCGATGATCCCCAGGACAAGAAATATGCAGGGGAAGAAACCTGGCTGGAAATCGGCAACAACAACGTCATCCGCGAATTCGCCACCATCAACCGTGGCACGGTCCAGGATCAGGGCGCAACCCGCATCGGCAATGACAACCTGCTCATGGCCTACACCCATGTGGCCCATGACTGTGTACTTGGCAACCATACTATTCTGGCCAATGCGGCTTCATTGGGCGGGCATGTGCAGATCCAGGACTGGGCCATTCTCGGGGGATTTTCCATGGTGCATCAGTTTACGCGCATTGGTGCGCACAGCTTTGCCGCCATGGGCAGCGCCATTGGCAAGGACGTGCCGCCATTTATCGTGGTTGGTGGTAATCCAGCGGCTCCCCGGGGAATCAATGCCGAAGGTCTGAAACGGCGGGGGTTTGATGCGGACAGCATTGCCACCCTGAAAAAATCCTACCGGATATTGTATCGATCTACTTTGTGTCTGGAAGAGGCACGGCAGAAAATCACCCAGCTATGCAGCCAGCCGGCATTGTGCATTCTGCCGGAATTTTTGCAAAACCCCTCCCGCAGCATCGTTCGATAGATGCGCATCGGTATCGTCGCAGCTGAACCTTCCGGCGATCAGCTCGCAGCCGGGCTGATGCAGGTATTGAAAACCTTGCAGCCGGATATACAGTTTGAAGGCATTGGCGGCTCGCAAATGACGGCGCAGGGGCTGGAAAGCCGCTTCCCCATGGAGAGGCTGTCGGTAATGGGGTTGGTAGAGGTTCTGGGGCGATTGCCGGAACTCCTGAAGATGCGCAAGACACTGGTTCAGCATTGGCTGCAACACCCTCCCGACTTGTTTATCGGTGTGGATGCGCCGGATTTCAATCTGAAGCTGGAACAGACGCTGAAAGCCGCGTCCGTACCCACGGTTCATTATGTCAGCCCCACGGTCTGGGCCTGGCGGCAAAAGCGGGTAAAAAAGATTCGCGCCGCCGCCGACCTGGTGTTGAGCATCTTTCCTTTCGAGCAGGAATTCCTGCAAGCCCATGGCATCCCTTGCGCCTATGTGGGGCATCCCCTGGCGCAACACTACCCCCTGCAGCCCGGCCGGCAAGCAGCCAGACAACAGCTGGGTCTGTCTCCGACTGCGCCAGTGCTGGCGGTGCTGCCGGGAAGCAGGGGGGGAGAAGTGCAACGCCTGGCGCGCCCCTTCCTGCAGGCTGCCGCGGCTTGTGCGCAGCAGATTCCTGATCTGGTAGTGGTTGCGCCTTTGGCTACAGAGAAAACCCATGCCGCTTTTCACCGGGCCTGCCAGGAATACACCCCAGGGCTGAATGTGATGATCACCCGAAACAACACGCCCCAGGCGCTCATGGCGGCAGATGTGGTGCTGGTGGCCTCCGGCACGGCGACTTTCGAAGCCTTGCTGTGCAAGCGCCCCATGGTCGTCGGTTACAAGGTGAACCCACTGACCTATCAGATTATCCAGAGGCTGGGCATGCTCAAGATCGAGCATGTATCCATGGCCAACCTGTTGAGTGAAGAACCCTTGGCGCCCGAGTTTATCCAGCAATCCTGCGAAGCGGATCAGTTGCTGCCGCCAGTGCTGGCATTTTTCCAGGACAAGACACAAGCCGTACAGATTGAACGACAATATACCAGGGTGCATGAATCCCTGATCATGGATACCAACCAATTGGCGGCGCAGGCGGTAATGGATTTATGGAGGGAAAAGAGCCATGCCTGAAACCATCTGTGGCGTGGACGAAGTAGGAAGAGGGCCGTTGGCGGGTCCCGTAGTGGCGGCTGCCGTCATACTCGACCCTCACAATCCTGTCGGTGGCCTGGACGACTCCAAGAAACTCTCGGAAAAGTGCCGCGAACAACTGTATGAGGAGATACGCGAAAAGGCGCTTGCCTGGTGTGTGGGCAGGGCAGAAGTAGCGGAGATCGACGCCATCAACATACTACAAGCTTCTCTGCTGGCCATGCGGCGGGCAGTAGAAGGGCTGTCCCCGTTGCCGGATCATGCCTTGGTGGATGGCAACAGGCTGCCCCGCCTGCCCTGCGCGGCCACAGCCATTGTTGGTGGGGACGCCAGCGAAACCTGCATCAGCGCCGCCTCCATCATAGCCAAGGTTACCCGGGATCGGGAAATGATAAAACTGGATGCGGTCTACCCCGGCTACGGCTTTGCCCGGCATAAGGGCTACCCCACCAAAATGCACCTGGAAGCCATGCGGCAACAGGGCGTCACCGAGATCCACCGGCGCAGCTTTGCCCCGGTGCGGCGGCTGTTGCAAGAATGATCTGCGGTGATGGCGTGGTGCCGGGTTTGCAGGGACTCTGAACACGCGAAAAGCAGAACACAGGAAACACGAAGACAAGCCAACAAGCAGAACTGTGACCGGGTTCGCGTTTTACCCCCCCCGAAATGGTACTTTG
>JALWMK010000064.1 GCA_027083925.1 Sedimenticola sp.
CCTTGTCCCAGTGACCGGCAAGCAACGCCAGATAGCGTTTTTGCACTCTCCCTTCCCGCTGCAACTGCTGCAGGGTTCGCAATGCGCTGCGTTTTTTCGCCAGCATCAGGCATCCCGAAGTATCCCGGTCCAGCCTGTGGGCCAGCTCCAGCGCCTTTTCCCGGGGTCTGCCGGCACGCAGCAATTCGATAGCACCAAAGGAAATCCCGCTGCCTCCATGTACCGCCAGGCCGGATTCCTTATTAAGGATTAACAATAAGTTGTCTTCATATAATATTGATTTCTCAATTTTCTTTATCTGCCAATCTGGTGGCTCGGCTTTTTGCGAGGAGCTCGGCAGACGCACCGGCGGAATACGCACCACATCTCCGGCAAGGAGCTTTCTCCCTGCCTTGGCCCGTCCCTTGTTCACCCGCACCTCTCCTTTACGCAGCAGGCGATAAATCAGGCTTCTGGGCGCCCCTTTCAGCTCTCGCAGAAGAAAGTTGTCAATGCGTTGACCATCACTGCGCTCATCAACAGTAACGTATCGCACTTGCGCAGGGATAGGGTTCATCGTGACGGAAATAAAAGTTGCCCGGATAGTGAGGCGGGATTATACGCGCTGCAGAGAAAACCTGCGCACCCCGTCTTATCCTGGTGCTTTTGGCGGGTTCTGATACATGCCCCTGATACGGGTACCTCTTTCTTTCGAATTCATGTCGTTCGGCGCAAGACACGCCGCTTCCCGAGCTTCTGCAGCACCAGTTCCGTGGCGCCGGCCGCTACCACAAAGCCAATCAGCACCTGTACGATATGCCCTGACTGGTAGCTTGCATATACCAGGGCAAGTATCATTGCCAGCAGAGACAGGGCGGCGGCAAGAAACACCAGTACCGGCGATCCACCGGTTTCCTTTGCCAGCTTCAAATGGCCGATATGGGTAACTGCATGGACGAACAGGATGGAAATAGAGCCGATGGCGGCAATCTCTGACAAATCAAACAGCAACGACAGAACAATAATAAACATTCCGCTGATTACCAGTCCTTCCCGGCTATGGCCAATGGACTCGCCAAATACCTCCGGCAACTCGCCATCCTTTGCCAGTTGGTAGGTCACATTGGTTACTGCATACAGATTCGCGTTGATAGATGATGCTGTTGAAATCAGGGCAGCAATAGCAACCACGGTAAATCCTATATGGCCAAAGATCGGCAGTGCCGCTTCGGCCAAGGCAAAATCCTTGCTGTCGACAAACTTGTCTGCAGGCAGATTCCCAAAAACAGCAAAAGAAACTGCCACATAGAGCACCATAACCAGCAAAATGGATGTCATCATCGCACGGGGCAGCGTCTTTGCCGGGTCTGGCATATCTTCTGCAGTATTGGTAATAACCCGAAATCCTTCATAGGCGAAAAAAGTAATCGCCAGGCTAAAAAAAATATCTTTTGCAGGCGGATACAGCGACGGAGACAAAAGCGAGGGTTTGATATACAGAATTCCGGCGATAGCCAGGGCACTCAGCACAGTAAATTTGATGGCGACTGTCAGGCGCTCCCAGATTGCCACATCCTTTGCGCCCTGGAGGTTGATTCCAACAAAAAAGACCACGATCCCGATGGAAAAAACATGGTGCCATAACAATGAAGATCCTGCGGGTAAAAAGGTAAACGCATAGTTCCCAAAGGCTTTGGCGATCAGACTAAGGGATACGACCGCTGCGAAGTAAAGCATTATGCTCATGGAGCCGGTAAAAAACCCTGTCCCATACGCCTGCGCCAGATATTCCACGATTCCTCCGGCAGAGGGGTAGCGCGCACCAAGCTTTCCCAGGGAATAACCGCTGAACAGCGCAATCACGCCACCAATAACAAATGAAATATAGACTGCACTGCCGGAAATGGCGCTTGCTTCACCCAGCAGAGCGAATATACCCGCCCCGACCATTGCTCCAATTCCCATTGATACGGCTGACCAGAAACCAATGGGCTTGTTTGATTTGTACATGTCACTCCAGCACTACTACAGGAAGGAAACAGCCATGCGCTCTGCTTGACACTGACTTTTCCCTGGTTTTCAAGGTTTACCCTTCGGCAAGTTTCACCACAATCACGTCGCATCCCGCCCCATGCACGATTCCGCCAGCTGTGGAACCCAACAGCCTCGCAATACCGTGCTTCCCATGAGAGCCAGCAACGATCAGGTCTGCATTTTGCGCCTCAGCGTAAGACAACACCGTGGACTTTGGCGTCCCCCACAAAACTTCATGCTGAATATCCGGGTAATCCAGGTTGTCCGCCAACTTTTTGATCCGGGCTGCGGCATAGTCGTGCGCCGCTTGATCCATCTCCATAAAATCCACAGGATTTAGCATCAGGGGATCTACATCCAGATTGGGGTAAAAGATACTTTCAACCACATGGAGCAACAATAGCTTTGCATTGTAATGACGTGCAATTTCCACTGCCCGCGCCAAAGCCAGATCAGAATGTGAGGAGAAGTCCAAAGCGGCCAGCACCCTCTCGTAGGGCATGAGTTCACGAGGAGCCGGTTCGTCAAGCACCTCCGTCGAAGGCTTTTCTTCTTTCTTGCCGCCTGCACGCAGCCAGTTCCAGGCTTCCTGCAGATCGTCACTGTAGAAAAAGCGAATTTTGGTTTCGCTAAATGCACTCCCGATCATGGTCATCCATTTGTGCCAGGATTTTTTCCCGACTATGGCAACACGCACAAAATCCTTCTCATGCTCCTTGCCAAGCGCGAAATCATCCCACGCTGCTTTCGCTTCCCAGCCGCAGAAATCCTCCAGCTCCACCAACAACGAGATCGGGCCAAACTTATCTATTAATGTTGTAAGTTGTGGCAATAACTCCTGATAATCTTCATCTGTCAATTTCCCTATGGCCTTGATCGCAAAGATATTGCCCTCAGTAACTGGAATAAACTGAAACATATGTATACCTCCTGATATTTCATCAACCTGAATCCGTGCAGGCGGCGAAGCTATCGCCGCCCTCATGTGCATAGATGCCAATCATGAATGAATAGAGGTGCCCTTTACGCAATAATCATACTTGGTGCTATCATTAGCAATATTGAGTCAAAAATCTGTCATCCAGGTGACAAAAAAAACCGAATACCAAGGGGCGGAACACTTTACCAGACTCAGTCTGTAGATTGTTCACATTACGAGACAACGCTGCTAAAGATTATTGATGTATTTCCGATACGCTACTCGATAGACACTGCTCCTGCAACACTGGCGATCCGGCCTGTGAAAGGCCTCCCCTGGAGCGGAAAGGCTTACGATAAAAACTTCTGGAGAAGCAGATGAAACGTATTGATAGATGCAATGGCTTTTATAAACAACTTTGCAGGCATGGTTCCAGCTCTGCTATTCAGGCTCCTCTCTGCCCCTCGCAATCTTCCTCCTCCTCTTTTTGCGTTGAGGAGGCAGGCCAATGAAACCCTTTCCACTTCCGGCCTGGGTCATAGTTCTGGGTTTACTTGCAAGCCCTGCGGCGCCAGGCAGCAATTTCGGTGACTCATTCCGCGACTGGGTGCTTGGCTCAGATGCCCAGGCCGCTGCCGGAGGCCTGGAATTCGCCCAGCTTGATGCCATCACCCGGGGATGCATGGAATGCCATAGTGGAGAAGGAGGAGCCCGCCATATTACGCTGAAAAGCGCCGATACCCCTCCGCAGATTTCAGGAGGCCATGGCATCAATCACCCCGTCGGCATGGAATATGATACGTTTGCATACCGTGAGCCATACAGTTTCCAATCCAGCGATTCACTTAATCCCGAGATATTGCTGGTAGACGGGAAAGTCGGATGCGTGTCATGCCACCAGCTCAGGGCGGGGGAATTCCAGAAGCTGGTATCGGTTCAGATGAACATATCTCGCTGCAGCGCCTCCGGGCAGCTTACCGCCGGCCCCAGGGAAACTGATCTTTGCTTGTCCTGCCACCTTTTCTAAACATCATGTCTAGACCATTTTGCCAAGAGCTTCAGACTGTTCCAGCAATGGGCAGCATCAATTGAACCGATACCGCAAATGCTGCTCTTCCGGGTGATAGTAACGCATCATTCGCGCCGCGAGGCGGCGCAGGCGTTGTTCCCGGTTTGATGCGGAAGGGTGGGTGCTGAGAAATTCCGGCGGTGCGGCTGTGTTCGCCTGTCCCATTTTGCGCCACAGGCTTGCGGCTGCATAGGGATCGTATCCGGCTTTTGCGGCAATCTCGATGCCGATGCGATCCGCCTCTTTTTCTGCAGCGCGACTGTATGGCAGGGAGATGGCGACAGTGGCGGCAAGGGCGGCCCCGGTGAGTGCCGCAGTGCGATATCTGCTGTCTTTCAGCGCCGTGGCGGAGAGTGCCACCAGCCCCAGTTGCGAGGCCATGGCCACGGACATCTGCTCTGCCACATGGTTGGCCAGGGCATGACTGATCTCATGTGCGATAACCTGGGCAAGCTCATCATCCGTAGGTTGAATCTTTGCAATCAAGCCGGTGTAAACCGCCATCTTGCCACCGGCCATGCACCAGGCGTTCAGCATATCCGGCTCGTCAATGAGGGCGATTTGCCAATCCCAGTGGCGGGATTCCGGATACATTTTTTCCGCCGCGACAATCAGCCGCGCGGCAATGCTCTTTACCCGGGCAAGCAGCCGGGGATGGTTGTTGAGTTTTCCCGCCTCGGCATACTCCTTCAATTTCTCCGGGTAGGCGGTGGCGGACGCTTTCGTCGCCTGATCGGGACTCACCAGCATCAGCTGGGATCTTCCTGTGGGACTGGTGGCGCAGGCGGCCAGAAATACGGCTGCAACAACAAGGGATATAAGGGAGCGAAACATGGCTGGGGACAACAAATCAGAGTAATGGCAAGGTTGGATTTGTTATTATAACCAGGAATACGAAGCGCAATCACCCAACCACCAACAAAAGGCATTTTCTTGAACAATCCCGCTTCCGCCAGCCGCTGGCAAAACTACATGCGCCTCATGCGCCTGGACAAGCCCATCGGCATCTTGCTGTTGCTCTGGCCTACCCTGTGGGCGCTGTGGATCGCCGCCCAGGGCCAGCCCAGACCCTGGCTGGTAGCTGTGTTCATTGCCGGCGTGGTGCTGATGCGTTCTGCCGGCTGTGTGATCAACGACTATGCCGACCGCAACATCGACAGCCATGTCAAGCGCACCGCCCAGCGCCCCCTGGCCGCCGGACTCATCAGCAAGAAAGAAGCGCTGACGCTTTTTGCTATTCTGGTAATCCTGGCATTCCTGCTGATTCTCACCCTCAACCCGCTTACCATAGCCCTGTCCACGGTGGGCGCGTTTCTTGCCACCAGCTATCCCTTTACCAAGCGCTTTACCCACCTGCCCCAGGCGTATCTTGGCGCAGCTTTTGGCTGGGCCATACCCATGGCGTTCGCCGCCCAGACCGGCACTGTGAATCCCCGCTCCTGGTGGCTGTTTGCGGCGGTGCTGGTGTGGGCGCTGATCTACGACACCATGTACGCCATGGTGGACCGGGATGATGATCTGAAGATCGGCGTCAAATCCACTGCCATTCTGTTTGGCGATCATGACCGTTTGATCATCGGGCTGTTGCAGCTGCTGTTTCTGGGGCTGATGTTCTGCGTGGGCTGGTCGTTCGGCCTGGGAAGCTACTATTATATTGGCCTGGCGGCAGCCGCTGCCTTGATGCTGTATCACCAGTGGCTGATCCGCAACAGGCAGCGTGAACGCTGTTTCCAGGCCTTCCTGCACAATCATTGGGTCGGAGTGGTGATCTTCGCCGGCATTCTCGCCAATTATTTTCTGTGATGAAAAGCGCTGCCGAACTGCTGGCCTCTGACGCCCGCTTCCTCTGGCATCCCTACTCCGCCATGGATGGGCAGGCTGCTGCGTTTCCTGTCGCTTCCGCCCGGGGGGTGCGCCTGAAGCTGGCAACGGGAGAGGAACTCATCGACGGCATGTCGTCCTGGTGGTGCGCCATCCATGGCTACAACCATCCGGTGTTGAATGCGGCCATCGAGTCCCAGTTGCAGGACATGGCCCATGTGATGTTCGGCGGACTGACCCATGCGCCCGCCACGGCTCTGGCGGAGCAACTGGTAAAGCTGACACCGCCATCCCTGGAAAAGGTGTTTTTCACCGATTCCGGCTCGGTGGCCGTGGAAGTGGCGATGAAAATGGCGATCCAGTACTGGCATGCCAGGGGACAGTCACGGCAGCGCTTCCTCAGTTTGTGCAACGGCTATCATGGCGACACCTTCGGGGCCATGTCGGTATGCGATCCTGTCACTGGCATGCACGGCCTGTTCTCCGGCATTCTGCCTTCCCAGCTGTTCGCTCCCGCACCACAACCCGGTTTTGGCGAGCCGTGTCGGGAAGAGCATATTCGGCAGTTCCGGGATCTTTTGGCGGTTCACGCCCATGCGCTTGCGGCGGTGATTCTCGAACCTGTGGTGCAGGGCGCGGGGGGAATGCGCTTTTATTCCGCGGGTTATCTGAAGCAGGTGCGCAGTCTGTGCGATGAATACGATGTGCTGCTGATCGCCGATGAAATCGCCACCGGCTTCGGCCGCACCGGAAAACTGTTTGCCTGCGAGTGGGCGGGCATTAGCCCCGATATCTTGTGCCTGGGAAAGGCCCTGACCGGTGGCTACCTGACCCTGGCTGCCACCCTGACCACCAGCACCATCAGCGATGCCATCAGCAACAATCCTCCGGGTGTGTTCATGCACGGCCCCACCTTCATGGCCAACCCCCTGGCCTGTGCGGTCGCCAGCGCCAGCATCGCCCTGTTGCTGGACAACCCCTGGCAACAACGTATCGAGCGCATTGCACAGGGACTGGAACAGGGGCTGGCTCCCTGCCGGGCACTGCCGGGCGTCACCGAGGTGCGGGTGCTGGGGGCCATTGGTGTGGTGGAGCTGGAACAGGCCGTGGAGTTGAGCGCCATTCAGCCCGCTTTCATCCAGGCCGGGGTTTGGGTACGCCCCTTCGGCAAACTGGTATACCTGATGCCCGCCTTCATCATGGAGGAAGAAGACCTGGCGCAGCTGTGCGCCGCTGTGGTGAAGGTGCTTGCAGGGCGCACATGAACCCCGGCGTCGCCATTACCGCCGAACCCGGATTCGAGAACCAGGCCCGCAGGCTGGCGCAACGGCTGGGGCTGGAATACCTAGACCACCACGATCCCGCGCCCCTTTTTCTGCTGCAGTTTGCAAAGGGGCGGCTGCAGTTGCAGCAAACCGGCGATAAGGCGCCTGGCCCGGTCTATGTGGAGTTCGACCAGGGCAAGGCGGCCCACCGGCGGCGTCAGGGGGAAGGACGCAAGACGCCCCTGGCCCGTGCTGCGGGCATGAAGGCCGGTTTCCTCCCCGATGTGATCGACGGCACCGCCGGCCTGGGACAGGACGCCTTCGTGCTCGCCACCCTGGGCTGCCGTGTGCGGCTAGTCGAGCAATCCCCTGTCATTCACGCCTTGCTGGAGGATGGCCTGCGCCGCGCCGCGGCTTCATCGCAAACCGGAGAGATCATCAGCCGCATGTCCCTGGTGCTGGCAGACACAACGGAATATCTCATGGCGCTGCCCGCCCCCGCCCGCCCGGATGCCATCTATCTGGACCCCATGTACCCCCACCGGGGCGGGAAGGCCCTGTCGAAAAAGGAAATGCAATCGTTCCGGAAGCTGTTGGGAGAAGACCGCAACGGCCCCGAGCTGTTACATATCGCACGACAAACTGCGGGAAAACGGGTCGCGGTGAAACGCCCGCGCAAAGCGCCTTTCCTGGGCGGACAGCAAGCGGATTTTCAGGTTTTCGCCCCGAAAACCCGTTTCGACGTATATCTTACTGCTCCCCCAGCAGATAGCGCCTGAGGAACATCACCACCACCTGCTGATAGATGTCGCGGTTTTCCTTCTTGCGGTAACCATGGCCTTCGTTGAGCGCATTCATGTACCATACCGGCTGCCCCTTGCTGCGCAGGGCCTTGACGATTTGCTCCGCCTCGGTAACCGGCACCCTGGGGTCATTCTGCCCCTGCACCACGAGCAAGGGAACATTGATCTTGTCCACCTGGTTCAGGGGACTGATGGCCTGCAGATGCGCCCGCATTTTCGGGTCGCGCTCATCACCGTATTCCACCCGACGCAGTTCCTGCCGGTAGGCCTTGGTGTTTTCCAGGAAGGTGACAAAACTGCTGATGCCCACGATGTCCACCGCCGCCTTGAGGCGGTCACTGTAATACACGGCGCTGGCCAGCACCATGTAGCCACCATAGCTGCCGCCAAACACCGCCACCCGTTGCGCATCCAGGTCTTTCTGTGCGGCAATCCAGTCCAATAGCGCACCGATGTCCTTGACGGAATCCTCCCGCTTGTAACCGTTATCCAGGGACAGCCAGGTCTTGCCGTAGCCGGAGGAACCCCGCACATTGGGCACGACCACGGCAACACCCAGCTGGTTCAGCCACATCTGGTAAGTGCTGGAAAAACGCGGGCGGGACTGCCCTTCCGGCCCCCCGTGTATGGAGATGACCACGGGAAACGGCCCGGAACCCCTGGGTTTGTAGACAAGGGCCGGGATCATTCTGGGTTTGCCATCCACCTGGTCGAAGCTGGGATAATGGATCAGTTCCGGCTCGATAAAGCTCGAGGTATCCAGCCCCCCTACTTCGCTGAACGTCCAGCGTTCCAGCTTGCCCGCCTGTAGCGGCTGCCTGCCCAAGTGCAGGATAAAGCTGTCGGTGGGGGTTTTCGGGGTATTCAGGCGCATGGCCAGTTTGTTGCCATCCGGGCTGAAGCTCATGCCGGAAATCAGTCCCATGGAAATACCCTCCACCTTGCGGTAGGCCTGGCTGGCGGTATCCAGCAGATACAGCTCGCTGCGCCCGTCTGCATTGACGGTGAAGGCGGCACGCTTGCGATCCTTGCTCAGAGCCAGTCCGTCCACATCCCAGGGGATATCGGTGCTGATGAAACGCGGCGCCCCACCCTCCAGGGGCTGCCAGGCCAGTTGCATGAACTCGCCATTGCGATCCGTAAGCAGGAAGAAGCCCTTGCCGTCCGCATCGAAGGCCTGGGGGAGATTGACGGAATCCCGGTTGGCTCCGGCGAGCACCTGTTGCTTGCCATTCTTCAGATCCAGTAGCACCGCCCGGGACACGGCGGCGCTGATGTAGTTCAGCACCAGCAGCTTGCTGTTGTCGGCAGAAAAGTCCCGCGGCCCCCACCAGCTGCCATCCGGGGATTCCAGTACCAGCCTTGCCTGTTCGGGATTGTCCAGGGGCAACATCCATATGTCGTTGGAACGGCCATTGCGTCTGGTGCTCTGATAAGTCATAAACTTGCCGTCCCTGCTCCAGAGCACGGCGCCATTGCGTGATTGCCCGTCACTGAGCATCTTCCAGTCGCCAGATGCCGGGTCGAGGATGAACACCTGGGCATATTCGCTTCCCCCCGCATCCATGGTGAAACTCAGCAGATCACCATCTGGCTGGCGCTGGACGCTGCCCACTGGCTCGTCAAAAAAGGTCAGCTGGTAGCGCGCCGCGCCGGGAAAGGCGACCCGGTGGATCTGCGCCACATCGCCAAAGCGTGTGCTGATGTATATCTGCTTGCTATCCTGTGTCCAGTCCAGAAAGGCGCCGGAGCGTGTGCTTTGGTAACGCTTGAGATCCTGTTTGATCTGCCCGGGAACGGGTGGAATACCTTCAAGCAGCAGATTCCCGTTATTCAAGGCAAGCGCCTCCACAGCATGAGCGCCACCAATCAGGCCCAGCAACCACGATACAAGTACAACGGATTTCAGATTCATAGCATGACCCGCAATTCCCAAGACAAACAACAGAAAGCCACCCGACAGCAGAGCTGCAAGCAGCTAATTATAGCAATATTGGCATTGCTGGCCCGGGCAGGATCGAACCGGGGCTTCTCTGCTTTTTTATCTCCCCATCAGAATATATTGCACCTGCGAGAATGCCCCTGGCCAGGCCGTTGTTATACAATGGCGGACTGATTGGCCTGTCGAACCGGATCACGGGAAACCACACCAACGAGGAGCAGATCGCCCCATGAGCTTTCCAGAATTGCTTGTCCGCCTGCGACAGATGCTGATTCCCACCCTGTACCAGATTGGGGAGCTCAAGAATCCAAGTGTGCTGAAGGCCGATCTGATCGCGGGTATCACTGTGGCTCTGGTGCTTGTGCCGCAATCCATGGCTTATGCCCAGCTTGCAGGATTGCCGCCCTATTTCGGCCTGTATGCCTCTTTCCTGCCGCCCATGGTAGCAGCAGTGTTCGGCTCTTCACGGCAGCTGGCCACCGGGCCTGTGGCGGTCGTTTCCCTGCTGACTGCGGCATCGCTGGAACCTTTGGCCGCCGCCGGATCTGAGGGGTTTCTGGCCTATGCCGTTCTGCTCGCGATCATGGTTGGTATCTTCCAGCTGTTTCTGGGGCTGTTCCGCCTTGGTGTACTGGTGGATTTTCTGTCTCATCCCGTGGTTGTCGGATTCACCAATGCCGGAGCCATCATCATCGGCACCTCCCAGCTGAGTAAACTATTCGGGGTGACGGTGGAAAAAGCCCCACGCCACTATGAGACGGTGTACAACATTATTCTGGAAGCCACCGAGAGCACACACCTCATTACCTTTGCTTTTTCGGTGCTGTCCATCGGCATCATCTGGGGTACAAAGAAGTACCAGCCACGACTGCCGGGCGTGCTGATTGCCGTAGTGGCCTGCACCCTGCTTTCCTGGGTTATCGGTTTCGAGGAAAGGGGCGGTTCCATCGTTGGTGCCATCCCCGCCGGACTTCCCGGCATGACCATTCCCGTATTTGACTGGGAGGTGGTAAAACAGCTGATCGCTTCCGCCATCGTGATTTCCCTGATCGGCTTTATGGAGGCCATTTCCATTGCCAAGGCGATGGCTGCACGCACCCGGCAGCGTATCGACGCCAACCAGGAACTGGTAGGACAGGGACTTTCCAATATGGTATCCGGCCTGTTTGGCGGCTACGCCGTATCCGGCTCTTTCTCCCGCTCTGCGGTCAATATAGAATCCGGGGCCGTTACCGGCTTCTCCTCCATCGTCACCGGGGCTGTAGTAGGCATCACCCTGCTGTTCCTGACGCCGCTGCTCTACCACCTTCCCCAGGCTACCCTGGCGTCGGTGATCATCATGGCGGTCATCAATCTGATCAAGATCGAACCCGTCAAGCACGCCTGGAAAGCAGAAAAACATGACGGCATAGTGGCTGTGGTTACCTTCATACTGACGCTGGCGATGGCTCCACATCTGCAAAACGGCATCATCATCGGTGTTGTCCTGGCCATGGTACTGTTCATCTATCGCACCATGCGTCCCCGCATCGCCATCGTTTCCCGCTATCACGATGGCACCTTCCGTGATGTGAGTGTTCATCCGGAACTGGACCGGTGCAAGAAAATCCTCATGTTCCGTTTCGATATGTCCCTGTACTACGCCAATGCCGGCTATTTTGAAACCAAGGTGCTGGAAATGGTTGCAGACAATCCGGATATCGAATACCTGATTCTGGATGCAGAAGGCATCAATACCCTGGATGCTACCGGCGAGGAAGTACTGCTGCATCTGAGTGAACGGCTGCAAAAGATAGGCATCACCATCATCATTGCACGCATGAAGAAACAATTCATGGATACTGTGCGAAAAACAGGAACGCTGGAAAAAATGGGGGGAGATAACCGCCGTTTCTTTTCCCGTATCACCTTCGCCCTGGCTCAAGCCTGGGCCAATGTCGAGTGTGACAAATGCGGCAATGGAAAAAATTGCCCGCTACGCACTTCCGTAGCCATACAGCAGGCCAAAGAGCGTGGAGAACTGGAACCGGACAAGCCCAAGCCGGTAGATATTGCCTGAACCTTTCAGGCAGGTAACTTGATCTCCCGTGCTTCCTTCATGGTCTGTATCGCCTGCTCAAGATTAACCTGATCAGGATTTTCCAGCGGCTGGCCTTTGATGCGCTCGTACAGCTCCTGCTGCTCCCAGGTTTCATGGCTGCCATCCCTGTTGAGATGACAGGCAGCCCAGGGTATGAACTTGGTCAGAGGAAAAAGCTGCCCGGCCTGCGGTGATATGTCCACATGCAGACCGGAGACAAACAGCAGATTCTTTCCTTCATACTCCGGCTCACGGAGGATACTGCGAAAAGTACGGTCAAACTCCACCTGGGTGTTCACCTGCGCGGCAGTAAGCGCCGGCCACTTTGAGGTCACAATCAATGGCATGGCGTCAATGAGATTCTTGTCCATGCGGTCATTACTGTCCTTGCGAAAAAAGAACAGATCCGGAGTAAGCCCGTCACCTATGGACTGTGACTTTCCAGCCGTATATGCTTCCAGGCCCAACTTTTTGCACAGGGATGCAGAAACCCTAAAAACCTTTGAAGTGGAAAGGCTGCGCAAGGGCTGCAACCCAGCAGATGATCCATGTTCGAGCAGTCTGTCCAGCTTCAGTATCAGGCCTTCCGGGCGTTCCCGGTGAAGCAACTGGTTGTCGATGACAATGTGTAGACCATCTTTTTCCCCAAGCAGAAAAATATTCTCTTTTGCAAACCGGTATTCATGCAGATACCAGTCCAGCGTCCCGCAAACCTTGCCACAGCTGACGGTAAAATCCTGCCCGGCTGTTTGCACCCGGCGGTAAATGCCATAGTTTCCGGATTCCGGATCATAGCCCACATGACTGGCATGAATAATAACCAGATCCTGTCCATGGTGGGCATGGGGAGCATGCCGCTCGTTGGAGACAATGCCTCCGACCTGCCCATGATTGAAAGGAAATGTGCCAAAATGCTTGGCAATGAGGATGATGGGATAACCCTGACTCTCATCAGAACAAAAAGCCCTTGAAGGCATGATCTTTCCCGCCTCGAATCCCAAAGATTTCGCCAGATTGTAAAATCTGGGAACAAACTCGCTGTAGCGCATGGCGACTTCCGCCACGCGAAAGGCACCCAGCAACCCGGATATCGAACCCGTTACCCCGTACAAAAGCCCTCCTCCCAAGCAGCGTGGTATCAGGCAAAGAGCATAAAACGCTTTTTCCCGAAAAGGAACTGAAAATACCGGCTTTCCCGGAAAATCACCATCTTTGGACGGAAAACCCCAGACTTGGCTGTACACAAGCAACCCATCAACCTGCATGCAGAGATGCAAAGCTATTTGCAGGCACGAGACACAGTAAAGGGAGACAGTCATTCCTCAACTTGTTAGCGGAATACTCCGGCATAACCAATCGATTCTGACCCGGATGGCACTTGCCCAAGCCAAAGATCTCGTTATTCGTCATTCCGGCTTGCGCCGGGACGGATCTGAGAAAAAACTTAGCGCAGAACAGCCAGGTGTTTTCTCGCTTGATTCATTCTCCATCCAGCCTGTGAATCTGCTCGATCACTGACTTGTTTCGCAGCTGGCGACGGCGGATCAGATGCCACCAAAGCCCCCTCAGATACCAGAAGGGCAGGCTCTGCACATAGGTCATTTGCATCTCAATGGAATGCAAGATCATTTCCTGCAACGGGAGGGCAGGCACGATGGGTGCCACGCGGAAGCGCTCCTTGAAGAATGCCAGAGTCTTCTCGTGTTTTTCCAGCAACTCATCCAGGGAGTCATCCTCGAAGGCCTGCACGAACATTTTGGGCGGGAAAGGCAGATTAAGAGAATCGACTGACTTGCTGCTGGTAAGACTGTAGTCCCCTTCCAGCCCGGTAACGAATTCGTAATGGCTTTTGTCCAGGACATGATAGTGCATCAGAAACAACTTCTTTGATGGCAAAAACCAACCTTCCACGGCCATTTTGATATCACCTGCGCCAATGACCCCGGAAAAATCGAACTGGCTGGCCAGCTCGAATCCCTGCGCCCTGGCCCAGGCGGTGATGCCCTGTGGATCATCCAGACGCTCCGGGTCGTGCACTTCCTCCAGCAAGCCTTGCGGGTGGCGCATCTTGCGTACCGAAAGCACCACCATCACCGTGACAAACAGGCAGTAGGCACCTGCGGCAATTACAATAAAGTATAACCAGTTACTCATACTTGCTCCTTCGTCTTTACCCTGAACCCACGGATTCAGGTTTACGTTTGCCACACCCTGTGCGCAGGGATGCTGCAGATTTGTTATCACAACAAGTGATTGCGCTGCATTGGAATCAACACGGTTTGGCTGCAAATCACTGGATGACGATTCGTTCAGTTTGTCCTGATCGTCAAACAGCCCTGCTATTCTCCTCACACGATAGATTGATTTACTAAGACGAACAGTAACAAAGCCTCACTCAGCGGCCTCTGGATGGTCAGTCCGCAAGGCGCGGCGGCGACCGTAGGGAGCCAGCCAGGCGTTCCGGTACTGCGTTGTGCTCCTTGGCAGGCGATGGCAGTCCCGTGCCAAATCGAAATAGCATTAACCCGGCGGGGGACTATTAACCTGGCACCAAGTATAGGGATGCTCAGGGTATCATGCCGCAGGAAATCGGCAAGCCCGTCTCCTTGACCCCGCCCCCTGTTAACCTTTTTTCCCAAAAAGGAGCCGAAGAAACCGGTTTTCCAGGAGAATCACCGTCGCGGGCCAGACACTTGACTTGCTGAACAAAACCCTACTGATGTAAAATGATTAGCTTTCCATGATCTTCTTATATTCTGCCAAGAAGGCCGTTATGTCAGATAAGCACCTGCCCCTGCGAAAGATCATTGCCGCTGCCCTGTTTGCGCTCATTGCCCTGGGATTGAGCATGGTAAGTCCGACTACGGAAATTGCATGGGTAAGCGCCATCCTGGTTCTCACCATTTATCTTTTCGCCTTTGAGATTGTGGATGTGGATGTGGCCGCCATTTCCATCATGGTGTTGTTGGGCCTGACTTCCCTTCTGGCTCCCCTTATGGGGCTGGAGCAAGGCCTGGTAGACAACCATAAGTTGTTCAATGGCTTTTCCAGCAATGCGGTCATGTCCATCATTGCGGTCATGATCATCGGGGCTGGCCTGGACAAGACCGGGCTGATGACCAAAGTCGCGGCCGTTATCTTGCAAGTTGGTGGCACCACGGAAAAGCGCATCATCCCCATTGTTTCCGGCACAGTGGCCTTCATTTCGTCCTTTATGCAGAATGTGGGCGCTGCCGCCCTGTTTGTTCCCGTAGTTTCCCGGATTTCCGCCCGTTCCGGCATTCCCTTGTCACGCCTGCTCATGCCCATGGGCTTTTGCGCGATTCTTGGCGGCACGGTGACCATGGTTGGCTCTTCACCCCTGATTTTGCTCAATGACCTTATTCTGACCTCTAATCATGCCCTGCCCCCGGATCAGCAAATGGAAACCTGGGGGCTGTTTTCGGTAACGCCCATCGGGGTAATTCTGGTCGCCACCGGCATTTTGTATTTTGTCATTGCCGGTCGCTGGGTATTGCCCACTGAAAAGCAGGATGCAAAAAGCAGCTCCAGCACCGCTTCCAGCACCATGGATTATCTACACAACACCTACGGCATCGACTATGCCCTGTATGAAGTTGTAGTCCCGGAAAGCAGTGAGCTGGCGGGAAAGAAGCTGGATGACGTGGAAACCAGCTACCGTGTGCGCATCATCGCCAGCAAACGCAGTGGACAGGAAACCCGCATTGGGCCAAACACCCTGGCCCGTGACACCGAGTTCGAACCCGGCATGGTGCTGGGCATCGTCGCCGCCCCGGAACACCTGAATCATTTCGTGGAGAAATACGCGCTCAAGAAAAGAGACGCCCTGCGCACCTTCGCCGAATCCCTGGCGGCCACCAAGGCCGGTATTGCCGAGATCGTTATTCCACCCGGCTCGAACCTGGTGGGCAAAAGCGCCAGGGACGTATGGATGCGCAAGGTATACGGCATCGCCATGGTGGCCTTGCACCGCAATGGAAAAACGCTGGGCGAAGGCGACAACATCCGCGATCTGCCCTTGCAGGCCGGCGATACCCTGGTGGTGCATACGGCCTGGGACAACCTCACCCGCCTGAAGAAAGACCGCAATTTCGTGGTAGTCACCACCGAGTTCCCCCAGGAAGAGGAACGCCCCCACAAGCTGGGTTGGGCGGCCCTGTGTTTTGGCATTGCCCTGTCCATGGTGCTGTTCACCGACCTGCGCCTGTCGGTAGCCCTGCTTACCGGCGCTGTGGGCATGGTGCTATCTGGTGTGCTCAAAATCGAGGAGGCCTATGGTGCAGTTTCCTGGAAAACCGTATTCCTGCTGGCCAGCCTCATCCCTCTGGGCCTGGCGGTGGAAACCTCCGGCACGGCGAAGTGGATCGCCGAACAGACCCTGTTGGTGGTCGGTGACATGCCGGTATGGGTGATACAGGCAGCCGTGGCGGTGCTGGCCACTTTCTTCACGCTGGTTATGTCCAATGTAGGGGCGACGGTATTGCTGGTTCCGCTGGCAGTCAATATTGCCCTTGGTGTAGGCGCCAGCCCGGCCCTGTTTGCCCTGACGGTCGCCATTGCCACCTCCAACTCTTTCCTCATACCCACGCATCAGGTAAATGCCCTGATCATGGGTCCGGGAGGCTACAAGGTAAAAGATTTCATGCGTGCCGGCGGTATCATGACCATACTGTTCCTGGTTGTATCCTTGTCTGTAATGAACCTTATTTTCTGATGCAGACAAACTGGATCAACAGCCTGCGCTTTCTATTTCCTTTCCTGCACTGGTGGCCGCTGGTTACCAAAGATACTGTAAAAAAAGATTTTCTGGCTGGACTGACCGGCGCAGTTATCGTTCTTCCCCAGGGCATCGCGTTCGCCACCATTGCTGGCCTGCCCCCCGAATACGGCCTCTATACCGCGATGGTCACGCCCATTCTCGCGGCATTGTTTGGCTCATCCCGGCATCTCATATCCGGCCCCACTACCGCGATTTCCATCGTCGTGTTCTCGTCCATCAGCCGATATGCAGAACCTGGATCACCTGAATTTATCCAGATGGCGCTGACCCTGACTTTTCTGGCCGGAGCCTATCAATTGGGTTTTGGTCTGGCAAGGCTCGGAACCCTGGTCAATTTTGTATCCCATACCGTAGTGGTGGGCTTTACCGCCGGTGCGGCAATCCTCATCGCCACCAGCCAGGTGAAGCATGTGCTGGGAGTGGATGTTCCCCGGGGGGAGTCCTTTGCCCATACCTGGCTGGATATTTTTCATCAGCTGGGCAGTATCAACTGGTATGTCCTGGCTATCGCTGGCGGAACGTTGATAAGCGCCATTGTGGTCAAGAAGATCTCTCCCCGCCTACCCCATCTGCTGCTGGCGCTGGTCACGGGCAGCATCATTGCCCTGGTGCTGGATGCACAACGGCATGGCGTGGCGCTGGTGCCTGCCATTCCCGCACATCTGCCTCCCCTGTCTTCTCCTGACTTTTCCCTTGCAGCCATTCAGCAACTTGCACCGGAAGCATTTGCCATTGCCCTGCTGGGATTGATTGAAGCGGTTTCCATTTCCAGGGCGATCGCCACTAAATCCCACCAGCGCATCGACAGCAATCAGGAGTTCATCGGGCAGGGTCTGTCCAACATGGTAGGCAGCTTTTTTTCCAGCTATGCCGGATCCGGCTCCTTCACCCGCTCCGGGGTGAACTATGCTTCCGGCGCCGTCACGCCCCTGTCAGCAATTTTTGCTGCGGTATTTTTAATGCTCATCGTGCTGCTGGTCGCACCGCTTACGGCCTACATCCCCGTCGCAGCCATGGGGGGGGTAATCCTGCTGGTCGCCTGGAACCTGATTGAGTTCAAGCAAATGAAGGTGCTGGTGCGGGCCAGCCGCTCGGAAACCGGCATCCTGGTCGTGACCTTTCTCGCCACTTTGTTCCTGGAGCTGGAATTTGCAATTTACATCGGTGTCCTGCTATCCCTGGTGATATTCCTCAGCCGCACCTCGCATCCGGATATCGTCACCCTGGCTCCCAACCGGGATGACGCCAAAGGCAAGCTCATTGACATCGAAACCAAGCCGGTTCCCCAATGCCCCCAGCTGCGCATCATTCGTGTGGACATGTCCATCTATTTTGGATCGGTCAATCACATTGAAAACAAGCTTGCAAAAATCTCGGAAGAACAAGGTATCCACCACATCCTGCTGGTGCTGTCCGGCGCTAACTTTATCGATGTGGCCGGTGCGGAAATGCTTGTACATGAAGCTAGATCGCTACAGGAAAAAGGTGGAAACCTGTATTTTTGCGGCATGAAAGGCAAGGTCTGGCAGTTTATGGCCCAGGGTGGGTTCATCCGCGAAATCGGTGCTTCACAGTTCTTCGATACCAAGCCGGAGGCCATAGCCGGCATCTACAAGCGCCTGGACAAGCAGCGCTGCGAAACCTGCGTGACACGCATTTTCAAGGAATGCCTGGAACCGGAAGAAAAACCAAAAAAGAGAGTCTGAACGGGCACATCGGAGCTGTTCTCCAAGCAATTGGCTCCAGTTTGGTGCATGCACCTTTCAGATGCACCGATTTGATTCATGACTTCTTCCTGGGAAAGCACCGGACAATAACCGGCTCTGGCTTTGTTTCCCGGAATTCCACTCGTGCAGACCACAGAAACCCCAATATTTATCACAAAAAAAGCCTGTTCCTGGTGCCGACACCCCAGGGAGGAAAGGGCGCGCAAAATACAAACCTTAGCTGGCATGGGGTTTGCTTGGTCTCTGACGAGATCTGAACAGCACTCATGCCCGGGGCGAGCTGGATTCCGCCATGTGCCGGAACGATGGGAACAAGCAGGTTCAGGGCTTCACTCACATGAATCATTATTTACGGAGAATCTTCTGATGAAGAGGTCGGTTTCAATTCTGGGCATTCTATCCCTGCTTTTCCTCTCCACTGCCTTTGCAGAACCCAGCGGCTGGTGGAAAGACAAACAACTGCCGCTTGCCGCACCACAGGAGGCGCAGGCAGTGACACCGGCAGCACCGGAGGAGATTCCTGCATCGGCCAGCCAGCCAGCACAGGAACAGGCGTCCACCAGGAAAAAAGTTGCCATGAATGACGACGAGCCGGTGAAAATCCTCTCGGGTTTCAACCAGCTGAGCCGGGAGAGCGCCACCTGCATGTCCTGCCACCGGGAAAAGACGCCCGGCATCTACGGGCAGTGGGGCAGCTCCAAACACTTCGGCGCCAATGTGGGTTGTTATGAATGCCATAAGGCGGATCGTAGTGACAAGGACGCCATCATGCACAAGGATTTCGTCATCTCGGTCATCGTTTCGCCCAAGGACTGCGGCCAGTGCCACGAATATGAAGTAGACGAATTCGATCGCAGCCATCATG
>JALWMK010000065.1 GCA_027083925.1 Sedimenticola sp.
GGGCCATGGTTGGCACCAATATGGCCGAACAGCAACGCCGCCGGAAAGCCCACAAACTGGGTGATCAGCAACGCCGTCAGCAGGCCCGATGATTCGAGTCCGATGGCCAGACCATAGTCCACGGCCATGCGCACAATGGTGTCCACTCCATCGATGTACAACCAATAACTCAACAAAAACAGCGCCACCATGCGAAAACGGCGAACTTCCCGCAGGTTTTCCGCGATTTCTTTTAGCGCATTGCGAAGAATGTGTTTGCTGGCCGGGCGGGGATTTTTCTCATGCACGAACAGCATCAGGGGGATGGAAAACACTGCCCACCACAGCCCAACCATCAAGAAAGAAACACGCACCGCTTGTCCCGCATCCTCCAGTCCGAACAGGCCCGGATTGAGCACCATCAATACATTGGCGGCAAACAGCAGGCCTCCGCCAAGATAGCCAAAGGCGTATCCCAGGGCGGAGACCTTGTCCAGATTCTTTTCCTCCGCCACATCCACCAGTAGTGCATCATAGGGAACGATACTGCCGGAAAAACCGACAATACCCAGACCATAGAGCGCCAGTGCCACCTGCCACATGCCGGTGGACACGAGAAACAGGCTGGAAGTCATGAGTGCACCGAGGAAGGCAAATAACAACAGGAAACGTTTCTTGCTCCCTCCCTGATCGGCCAGGGCGCCGATCAGCGGCGCAAACAGTACCATCAGCACACTGGCAACGGAATTGCCCAGCCCCAGCCAGAAGGTGCTGTCCGTGGCAGACAGACCGCTGGCCCAGTACTCCTTGAAGAATACGGGGAAAAACCCCGCCATGACCGTGGTGGCAAACGCGGAGTTCCCCCAGTCATACAACGCCCAGCTGATGCGCGCCTTTCTGTCCATCAGCTTTTGATGCCCACACCTATTTTCAGCAGCCACAACGCCACCGCGCCCAACAGCAGCACAAACCCGGCGATCAGCGCCAGGGCGACACCGGGCTGGATGTCCGACACGCCCAGCATTGCGTAGCGAAACGCATTGATCATATAAAGCACCGGGTTTGCCAACGACACATCCTGCCAGAACTGCGGCAACATATCGATGGAGTAAAAAACACCTCCCAGATAGGTGAGCGGGGTCAACACAAATACCGGGATAACCGATATGTCATCAAAACTGTTGGCGAAGATTGCGTTGATAAATCCGCCTGTGGCGAAGAGTATGGAGGTGAGAACCACCACCAGCAGGGTCAGGGGATAGTTGACAATATGCAGATCCGTGAAGAAAAATGACACCAGGGTCACCACTACGCCCACCACCAGACCTCTGGCCACACCACCCGTGACATACCCCAGCAGAATGATCCAGTTCGGCACCGGGGAAACCAGCAGCTCTTCCACATGGTGCTGATACTTGCTGTGGTAAAAACTGGAAACCACATTGGCATAGCTATGAGTGATCACCGCCATCAGGATCAGCCCTGGCACGATAAAATCCTTGTAGCGATAGCCATCCATTTCCCCGATGCGATCGCCAATAAGCGTGCCGAAGATGATGAAATACAGAGCCGTGGTAATTGCCGGCGGCAGGATCGTCTGCACCCAGATACGACTGAAGCGCAGGATCTCCCGTACTACAATGGTAGTGAAAGCCACCCGGTAACGGCTTATCCGGCTCATGAATCCGCCCCGCATTGGCGTTGCTGCACCCGATCCATGAAAAACTGCTCCAGACGGTTTTGCTTGTTGCGCATACTCAATGCTTCAATGCCATGGCTGTTCAGCCAGCCAAACAACTGATTCAGATTTTGCTCTTGTTCCAGCACCGCTTCCAGGCTGTACTCATCCACCACCTTCAGGCCGAAGGGTGCATTCTCCGGCAACACATGCACCGGGTTACGCAGGCTCAGGATAAACACCTGGCGATGCAGGCGGTGCAGCAAATCCTTCATGCTGCTGTTTTCCACGATATGGCCACAATCAATAATGGCGATGTTGCGGCACAGGTTTTCCGCCTCTTCCAGATAATGGGTGGTGAGGATAATGGTCGTGCCGGCACGATTGATCTCCTGCATAAAGCGCCACATGCTGCGACGGATCTCGATATCCACGCCCGCCGTAGGTTCGTCCAGGATCATCAGGTTGGGCTCATGCACCAGCGCACGGGCAATCATCAGACGGCGCTTCATCCCCCCGGACAGACTGCGCGCCTGCGCCCGACGCCTGTCCCACAAATCCAGAGTCTTGAGGACGCTGCGAGCTCTGACAACCGCCTGCTTGCGGGGAATGCCATAAAATCCGGCCTGATTGATGACGATTTCCTCCACCGGCTCGAACTGGTTGAAATTGAACTCCTGGGGCACCAGCCCGATCTGACTTTTGACGCTTTCGGGGTCGGTGTCCAGATCCGCGCCAAACACCTCCACCCTGCCCGAAGTCTTGCGCACCAGGGAACTGAGTATACCGATGGCAGTGGATTTTCCTGCACCGTTGGGGCCAAGCAAGGCAAAGAAATCACCTTTTTTCACATCCAGATCGATCCCTTTCAGCGCCTGGGTGCCATTGGCATAGGTTTTTTTCAGTTGCCGGAGTTTTACCGCCTTGCTCATGTTAGGGTTTGTCACCACGCAAAAAATATCCGCCTATTGTCCAACGAAAGCACTATGGAATCCATCACTACCGAACTGCTGCTGCTTCTCATGGCCGCTGCCGCCGCCGGGTTGGTTCGCACCGCCCTCATGCACGAATCTGCTCAAACAGAATTTTTAGAGGTGCCCTGAAGCTGTTACTGACGTAACATACATTTCTCCCGTGATTTGTGATACCAGATTCCATGAAACAAAAACTGCTCAACATGCTGCAGCTGCAGGATCAGCTCAACCGTCACATCAACCCAGACTGGCTGCAGGCCGAAAACGCCTGGTACCGCGCCATCTGGCTGGAAAGCGCCGAACTCATGGAACACTATGGCTGGAAATGGTGGAAGGCACAGGAACATGATGTGGAACAGATTCGCCTGGAGCTTGTCGATATCTGGCATTTTGGCCTCAGCGCCGAACTGGTCAGTCAACTGGGCGATCATGGGGCAGCGGCTGACAACATGCTGGCACAGCTTCAGGGACGGCAATCGGCGGAAACCGATTTCCGCGCCAATGTGGATCAGCTGGCACGCTTCGCCCTGGAGCACCAGGCGCTGGATATGCCCGCCTTTCTTTCCCTGCTGGCGGATGTGGACAGCAGCTTTGATGACCTGCACCGCATCTATGTGGGCAAGAATGTGCTCAACCGCTTCCGTCAGGATCATGGCTACAAGAGCGGCAGCTACATCAAGACCTGGCAGGGGCGTGAAGACAATGAGCACCTGGCGGAAATCACCACCACCCTGGACGCGGATATGCCCGATTTTGAGCAACAGATCTACACCCGGCTTGCCGCCCGCTATCCAGGAGTATAGACGGTTCCCCCATGCATTCATCAGCACACCTGTCCCGGCTCATAGCAACGCTGCTGCTGATGCTGGCCGGCATCAGCAGCAGCGCCGATGAAATTCATGTAGCCGTGGCGAGCAATTTCGCCAATACCCTGAAGGCCATTATCAGCAACTTTACGGCCGCCAGTGGTCACAAGGTCAAACTCAGCATCAGCTCTACCGGCAAGCACTATGCCCAGATCCACCATGGCGCGCCCTTCGATGTCTTTTTTGCCGCCGACAGCAAGCGCCCGGCGCTGCTTGAGGCCGAAGGTATCGCCCTGCCCGGCAGTCGTTTCACCTACGCCGTGGGCAAACTGGTGTTGTGGAGTCCCAGGGCAGACTATGTGGATACGCAGGGCAAGATACTCGAAACCGGCACATTCCAGCACCTGGCCATGGCCAACCCGCGCCTTGCACCTTATGGCAAGGCGGCACAAGAAGTGCTGCAGAGCCACAGGTTGTGGGAAACGCTGAAAGGGCGCACCGTACGGGGAGAAAGCATCGGCCAGGCGTTCCAGTTCGTCAAAAGCGGTAGCGCCGAGCTGGGCTTCGTGGCCTGGTCCCAGATCAAATACCCCGGCCAGCCGGCCTCCGGTTCCTGGTGGGATATTCCCGCCGCCCTCTATACACCCATTGAACAGCAGGCGGTGCTGCTCAGCGACACGAAAGCCGCACAGGCATTTGTGCGCTTCGTAAAAAATGAAGAAACACGGGAACTGATTCGCAGTTTCGGCTATAAAATACCATGAGCCTCGATGAAGCAGACATCGCCGCACTATTCGTCACCCTCAAGCTGGCAGGATTGACCACCTTGATCCTGCTGCTTCTCGGCACACCACTGGCCTGGTGGCTGGCGCGCAGCAAGTGGCGTTACAAGTTCCTGCTGGAAGCGCTCATCGCCCTGCCCCTGGTACTGCCACCAACGGTACTGGGTTTCTATCTGTTAATTACTCTTGGCCCCAACGGGCCACTGGGCAACTTGTCCCAGGCGCTCGGCGGGCCGTCCCTGGCCTTCACTTTCACCGGGCTGGTGATCGGTTCCGTATTCTACTCCATGCCTTTTGTCATTCAGCCCCTGCAAAACGCCTTTGCCGCCATTGGCAGCCGCCCCCTGGAAGTTGCCGCCACCTTGCGCGCTTCTCCTCTGGATCGCTTTTTCACCATCGCGGTTCCACTGGCTCGCTCGGGATTTCTCACCGCCACCGTGCTGGGCTTTGCACACACTATCGGCGAGTTTGGCGTGGTGCTGATGATTGGCGGCAACATTCCCGGCAAAACCCAGGTGCTGTCCATCGCCATCTATGATCATGTCGAGGCGCTGGAATACGGCCAGGCCCATTTGCTGTCCGGGGGGCTGCTGCTGCTTTCCTTCCTCATGCTGATCCTGGTATATGCCGTCAACCGCCGCTTTTCTCTGGTGCGGCAATGACTATCCAGGCCCGCTTCGAGCTGCACAAGAAGGATTTTTCCCTGAATGTGGATTTACACATCCCCGCCCGGGGGGTTACTGCGCTGTTCGGGCCATCCGGCTGCGGAAAAACCACCTTGTTGCGCGCCATCGCCGGACTCGAGCATTGCCCGCAAGGATTTCTGCAAATAGATGGCATGTGCTGGCAGAAGGAGACGCTGTTCGTGCCGCCGCATCAGCGTCCTCTGGGATATGTTTTTCAGGAGACCAGCCTGTTCCCTCATCTGAACGTCCGACAAAATCTGGAGTATGGTCTCAAGCGCGTACCGGTTGCAGAACGCAGGGTTCCTCTGGACAAGGCGATCGAGTTGCTGGGAATAGCTCCGCTCCTTGCACGCAAGCCCCACAAGCTTTCCGGTGGTGAAAGGCAAAGAGTAGCCATTGCCAGGGCGCTGGCTGTCAGCCCCCGGCTGATGTTGATGGACGAACCCCTGGCCGCCCTGGATCTGGCGCGTAAGCAGGAAATTTTCCCTTATCTGGAATCACTGCACCGCGAACTGGATATCCCGGTGATCTATGTCAGCCACTCTCCTGATGAAGTCGCTCGCCTGGCTGACCATCTGGTTCTTATGGAAGCAGGAGGGGTATCTGCTTCCGGGCCGATCGCCGACATGCTGACCCGGCTGGATCTCCCCCTGGCCCAGGGCGGCGATGCGGAGACGCTCATCGAAGCAACTGTTTCAGAACATGATGAAGCCTATAAACTGACGTACCTTGATTTTCCTGGCGGCCGCTTCACCGTTGCATACAAGGATCTGCCGGTCAGAACAAAAGTAAGGCTGCGCATCATCGCACGCGATGTGAGCATTACCCTGGAACACCAGAGCAACACCAGCATCCTGAACATATTTCCTGCAACCGTGGATAAAATCGCCCCGGCAGGCAGCGCCCAGGTTACCGTACGGCTGCTGGCAGGCAATGTGCCGATACTTTCGCGCATTACACGCAAATCTGCAGCCTTGCTGGATCTGACGCCTGGGAAGGCAGTCTATGCTCAGGCAAAAAGCGTGGCGCTGCTGGCTTAAGGGCACCTCTATTAATTCATGATTGGCATCTACGCACATGAGGGCAGCGATAACTTCGTCGCCTACAGGGATGTAGGTGAGGGGCGTAAGCTGGGAGCGGAAGCTTTGAAAATCTTGCAAATAGCCTGCTACAAGGTGAATTGCGCTTGCGCAAGAGAAGGTGCCCTGGGGTATTTGCTGCGATCTTCGCCTTGTTCTCACTGCCCTCATGCACGAATCTGCTCAAACAGAATTAATAGAGGTACCCTTAAGCATTATTTACACCTGCCGGCGCACTTCCAGCACATCCGGTATCTGCGCCAATTTCTCCAGCACCCGGCTGAGCTGCATCATATCCGCCACTTCCGTGGTGAAGCGCATACTGGCCTTTTCCTTTTTCTGATCCGTATGGGTTTGCACTCCCAGCACATCCACTTCTTCATTGGAGAACACGGAACTGATATCACGCAACAGGCCCTTTCGATCATGGGCATAAATCTGTATATCCGCCAGAAAAGTGCCCTGGGACTGGTCTTCGCCCCAGGTTACAGGCATCAGCCGTTCTGCCTGGTCTTGCCTGAGCCTGTTGACTACAGAGCAGTCTTCCCGGTGTATGGTGACGCCCCGGCCCCGGGTGATATACCCGACAATAGGGTCATAAGGCACTGGCTTGCAGCAGCGGGCGGTATGGGTCATAAGGTCACTGACACCTTCCACCACCACCTGACCACCCTTGCCGGTATGCCGGGTGATGCGCCTTTCCGCTTTGGCGGTTATTTCCTCATCATCATCCCTGACTGCACTGCTCACCTGCAGATTGGCGATCTGGATGGCTGATACCTCACCGCGGCCGATGGCGGCATACAGATCATCCAATGCCTTGAAATTGTATTTGGGCAGCAGCTGTTCCAGATCGGGCTTTTTCACCCCGAGACGACTGATTTCCTTGTCCAGGCTGGCCTTGCCAAGGCTTACATGCTGATCATAGTCCTGGCGCTTGAACCAGTGGCGTATGCGGTTGCGCGCCCTTGAAGTCACTACATAGCCCGAACTGGAATTGAGCCAGTCGAGGCTGGGGCCGCCTTCCTTGACGGTAATTACCTCTATCGTCTGACCGCTTTCCAGGGGGTGGGTAAGAGAGATCATCTTGCCATCCGCCTTGGCGCCGCGGCACCTGTGTCCCACGGAGCTGTGAATGGCATAGGCGAAATCCACCGCCGTGGCTCCCCGGGGCAGCTCCACCACCTTGCCGTCCGGTGTGAGCACATAGATGCGCTGGGCCTCAAATTCGGCATCGGAATCATCAATACTGGCGTCGCCCTCCCCCGGCTGCTCCAGCCAGGCACGCATCCATTCGATGCGGCGCTCCAGCTCCGCATCGCCCTTGCCATCCTCCTTGTAGCGCCAATGCGCCGCTACACCACATTCCGCATGTTCATGCATTTCCCGGGTGCGAATCTGCACCTCCAGCGGTTTGCCGTCATCTCCAATCACCGCCGTATGCAGGGAACGGTAGCCATTCGCCTTGGGATGGGCGATATAGTCATCAAATTCCCTGGAAATAGGTTGCCAGGCGCCATGCACCATGCCCAATACCTCGTAGCACTGGGCAACCGTATCCACCAGCACCCTTACCGCCCGCACATCGAAAATCTGATCGAAGTTCACGGCCTTGCGATGCATCTTTCTCCAGATACTATAGATGTGTTTGGGGCGGCCGGAAATCTGCGCCGTTATACCATGCTGTACGCACTGTTTCTGCAAACGCCCGATAACCTGCTCGATAAACTGCTCACGCTCTTCCCTTTTCTCTTCCAGTGCATTGGCGATTTGCCGGTAGGCTTTTGCATGCAGTACACGCAGGGAACGATCCTCCAGCTCCCACTTGATCTGCCAGATGCCCAACCGGTTCGCCAGGGGGGCATGAATACGCTGGGTGACATCCGCAATGCGTTGCTGATCTTCTGTTTCCAGACTGCCCAGCACCCGCATCAGTTGCAGGCGCTTCGCCAGCACCACCAGCACCACCCGCACATCATCGGCCATCCCCAATAGCATACGGCGCAGGTTTTCGCTCTGCCTGGCGCTGGTATCTGTACTACCCGTAACCGCCACCGTGCGAATACGTACCAGATCACGGATCATGGCTTGCACCCGCTCCCCAAACGGTTCAGCAAGCGCCAGCTCGGCGCTGGGGAGATCAGAGAGCAAGGCGACGACAAGGGTTTCTGTATCCAGATTCAGCTGATCAAGAATATCAGCGGTCTGCACTAATGCCAGCTGGTGTTGCATACCACCGAAAGTGGGTTCTTCATTATGTATCTGGTGAACAATATCCAACGCCCGGGAGAGTTCATGAATCTCCTCCCGGCTACGCCGCCCGGCAAGTGCTGCCAGCCAGGCGATAATGTGTTCCTGGCCCAGAGTACCTGTTTCAGGAAGGTGAGAAGTAGTACCAACCATCAGCTTTGGCTAATTCCGGAAAAAGGCCCGATAGAAAACCCGGGATCCACGATTAATGGCGACGTATAGCATAGCTGCGGCCATTTTCAATGATCATATTTTTTGTCTTGGCACCTCTATTGTGAGGCCAGCATTGACATCCGCACCAGTTCTGCCAGGGAGCCTGCCTGCATTTTGTCCATGACCTTGGCACGATGGGCTTCGACGGTTTTGGCCGACACGCCCAGGGAAGTGGCGATTTCCTTGTTGGACTTTCCTTCCGTCACCATGCCCATGACCTCATGCTCCCTGGGCGTGAGCAACGACAGGCGCGACGCCAGCTCGGCGCGCTGCGACTGTTCCCAGCGCTGCCGCTCATCCACCGACAGGGCGTTGCGGATAGCATCCAGCAACAATTCATCGTTGAAGGGCTTTTCAATAAAGTCGATTGCCCCTTCCTTCATCGCCCGCACTGACATGGGGACATCACCATGCCCGGTGATAATGATAACGGGAATGTGAATTTCATGGCGCCGCAGATATTCCTGCAGCTCCAGCCCACCCATACCCGGCATGCGCACATCCAGCAACAGGCACCCTGAACGGCCAGGATAATAGGCTTCAAGAAAAGCCTCCGCAGACGAATAACATTCCACCGTCAGTCCCACAGACTCAATCAACCACTGCAGGGAACTGCGCATGGCTTCATCGTCATCCACGGCGAAAACCGTGGACTGGGGTTGCACTTGACTGTCATTCACGAGGCAATACTCTCTGCAATAGCGTTACTGGCCGGTAATTCGATGGTAAACACCGCACCTTTCCCCGGCAGGGAATCTGCCATGATTCTACCATTGTGCTCGACAACAATGGTCTTGCTGATAGACAACCCCATACCCATGCCGGTTTTCTTGGTGCTGAAAAACGGATCGAACAGATGTTTCAGGTCATCCATCACTATGCCACCGCCATTGTCCTGGACGCGGATATAAGCCATGCCCTGGGCGCTCACCCCTGTTTCAAGAAGCAGGCGGCGCTCCTTCCTGCGTTGCTGCCCCAGAGCATCCAGTGCATT
Organism: Sedimenticola sp.; assembly: GCA_027083925.1. GTDB lineage: Bacteria > Pseudomonadota > Gammaproteobacteria > Chromatiales > Chromatiaceae > Thiolapillus. The sequence goes on from JALWMK010000065.1 coordinate 9,442, forward strand.
TCGCAGCAGATTCAGAATCACCTGCTCTATCTGCACCGGATCAATCCGGGCAATCACCGGCTGGCTGCTCAATTGCTGCTCTATGGTGATATTCAGTTTCTGGCGGTCATGGGCAATCAGGGCACAGGCATCTTTTACCAGAGTATTCAGATCCGTATGCTCGCGCACCGGTTGCTGGCGCGTAACCATGCCGCGCAGCCGTTTGATGATCTCTCCAGCACGCTCTGCCTGCAGGGAAATCTGCTCCATGGCCCTGACCAGCTCCTCTTTTTCGCCAATGCCCAGGCGAATACGCCGGGCGCAACCATTGGCGAAATTCACGATTGCAGAAAGGGGTTGATTCAGTTCGTGGGCGATACCTGTGGCCATTTCCCCCATGGTGCTCAAACGCGACACATGGATTAACTCATTCTGGCGGTGACGTGCCTCTTCCTCGGCCTGGCGGATTGCCGTGATATCACGTCCGTAGACGTTCACATACGCAAGGTTGGCAACCGGCGCCAGCAACAGGGAAAACACGCCGGCGCTGGTTTCTACTTCCACTTCCGTGGAGCGAGCGGTTTCCAGGGTCTGCTCCACCAGACGCTTCCAGTAGATGGGTACTGTCTGCATGCGCTGGCAGCCCCAGTATTCCAGGAGCGCCTCACTGGCCTTGTTGGCATAGATCACCACTCCCGGCTGGTTGATGCGCAACACCGGAAGCGGACTCTCGCCAGGAAAGGCAGCGAGACTGGATATCTCCTGGGCCTGGCGTTTTCGTTCGGAAATATCCCGTATGTAGGTAGTGAAAAACAGTTTGTTTTCCAGCATTACCGGTTTGATGGCTACTTCCACGGGAAAGCTCTTGCCGTCCTTACGGCGGGCACTGAGAGTGCGCAACACCGTGGGGGATTCCGGCGTTTGTTCTCCCAGGCAGTCATACAACAGGCTGTTGAAAGCCTCCCGGGAACCTTTGTCAAAGATCAACTCTTTCAGTGCCTGACTCAGCACCTTATCCCTGCTGTGGCCGAAGATCTTTTCTGCCGTGGGATTGAAATCCACTATACGGCCAGCCTGATCAATCGTCACGATGGGATCCAAAGAGGCATCCAGCACCGCTGTTTTCAGCGCTTCTCTTTCCTGTATCTCCGCCGTATATCTTGCCCGCGTTTCTTCCCTGGCTTTCATTACCGCCTGGGTAAAGCTGCGTATCCAGTCTTCCATGATCAACAACTGGTTGCCACCCCGGGGAGTAGGATGCTCAATATGCAAGGCTCTGCTGGAAAATCTTGCCACCCGTTTCAACAGACGGTTGATGCGACTGGAAATCAGGATAAACAACAACACAAAGATCAATCCCACGATGGCGGCGCCGGTCAAGCGATGGCGGCGCTCTACTGCAATAATACTTTGCCTGGTGGCGTCGATAACATCCCTGGAAATCAGCGTGGCAAAGAGCAGGTTCAGAGGGGAGTTGCCATATTCAAAAAAGGACTGGGCAGTAATTACATAGTCGGATTTCAGGGCATTGATGTTGGCGCCATCCAGCAATTCAGTATTGCGGCTGCTGGCGAGTATGGTCTGGCTTTCCCCATCCACCAGAGCCACTGTGGTCTGCGAAGTGCTGGCACGCTGCTGGGAAGCATTCAGGAAAGCTTCATCAATGCTGACGAGCAGCACCAGGGATCCCATCTGGTTGTAGCTGGCATCCTCCACACGCTCGGAGATCAGCACATACAGCTCTCCATCAAGCCTGGTGATATATGCCTGCTGACGTGCACTGGCAAGCGCATGCCCCAACTCTGCCGCCGTCTCTTTCGGCAAGGGTTTATCGCCCAGCTGATATACCTCCCTGATCTTTCCCTCAAGATCCGTCAGCAACGCAAGGCTGGGCTTTACCGGCAAGCCCTTGATGGTATCTTCGGGCAACCATGCCGGTGCATTCTTCCTGTGCAGCAACGGTGCATCGCTATCATTCGCAAACCAGAATACCGGCTCCAGGTAATCCGCCATACGGCGGTGATGGGCCAGCAATCGCGTGGTATTCACATAAGACTGGGTAAAGCTATCGAATCGCGCCAGTGACTCACTGGCACGTGTTTCCAGCTGCCCGCTGAGCTCTTCATCGAAGATATTGCCGATGGCGCGGGTTTGAATGGGATCAATCACAATCCATACTGCCGCTCCCGTCAATAACCCGAACAACGCCGCCAGCACCGGCATGGGAACCCGGCGCAACAATTGTCGCAAAAAATCTCGGCGCGAGTGATGACTCATGGGCTAATACTACTATGAACAGGTTTTAGCGAGTACACTTAGACCATGAATGATGTCACCCAAAACCTGGAAAACGCCGCCGAACCCGGCCTGTTTCGGCGCCTCGCAGCCATTCTCTATGACGGCGTGCTGGTCGTCGCCCTGATGGCCGCAGCATTCACCTTGGTCTATCTGCCCCTGGCCACCATATTCGGCATGGAGGACATTCAGAGCTACCCCCTGTACAAAACTGCCATAACCATCTGGATATTCACCGTGGGTATCGGTTTTCACCTGTGGTTCTGGACGCATGGCGGGCAAACCCTGGGCATGCGGGCCTGGCGGATCATGCTGTTTTCCAATGACGGGCGCTCACCAAACCTGAAGCAGGCGATAATCCGCTATGCCGTGGCAATTTTCTCCCTGGCGGCGCTGGGGCTGGGCTTTTTGTGGATACTCAGTGACCCGCAAAAACGCGCCTGGCATGACATCGCATCCGGTACCCGGCTGGTACTGGTGGATCCGAACAAAACCTGACATCATGCACATCCGCCTATTATCGCTTGCGCTTCTATTCTTGCTTACAGCATCATCCCTGGCAGCGGTAAGCATCGTCGATGGCGATGACTGGCGCCTGCCAACCTGGTCACAACCCCTGGATGATACGCGCTTCTATTCCGAAGATTCCTCCCCTGCCAATCATATCAACGTGCGAGCCATCGACCTGACCTGGCGTCAAATCAATCCATCTCCCGGCGTATTTTCCGTCACTGGATCCGGAAACGCAGCAGGAATGAACTTTTCCTCGCTCCAGGATCAACTGGCCATTCCGGGGAAATACTGGCTGCGCATCTGGGTAACGGGTGAAAGTTGGGCGCCTGCCTGGGTAAAATCCAGTTGCAATATCACCAAGACCTGGACCGACCATGATGGCCAGGACAGCCATCTGCCCATCTGGAATTCCTGCGTGTGGGAACATGTGAAAAACATGTACCGCCAGGTTTTTTTGCACTGGGGACTGGCGGCTGACCCGGACATGCTGTTTGCCCATGTTCCCGGCGGCTTCTATTACACCGAATTCGATTTCGACATTCCCTTCCAGGCAGCGGGCGATGGCCTGAGCTTCGCAGAATTCAATAACTGGTTCCAGCCTGCCATGACCGAGCTGGTGGCGATTGCCAATGGCGAAAACACCAACCCGGACGATGACTATGCCTGGAAACTGGTCTACACCGGCGAAGACTACCCTTTCGACAGCACCTGGAATGGCGCCACCAACCTGTTTGCCCGGGATGCCGTACTGGCCGGCATGGGCATACGCAACGGCATTACCGAGCTGTTCAACTTTCACCTGAACCACACCCCGGCCTATGGCGCGGCCATCACCCAGGGCGGCCACATCGAAATCAACGAAGATTGGCCGCTGCTGAACGACAAACGCACCATAGGCGCGGAAAATGAGTGCTACAACGCCTGCGGCTACAACGCCAGGAATCTCTACTACGCCATCAAGATGTCCAACCTCAAAGCCTTGCAAATGCGCAGCAAGCGATTGTATGTGGTTCCTCAAGACAGCTATCTGTCCACCTACTCCGGCCACTGGGACTGGGTGCGGCACTCCCTGGGAAAGCAGCGATACAATAGCGCCGATGCCTGGGTGGCGTTACGCACTGCCCAGGACAAATACTGGACTTATGATGACAGCCACAGCTGGACTGGCGCACCCTGGGTTCGCAACCTGGAGCGCTGGCTGGTGCAGAAAGATGTCGGCACAAATGGCGTTACCCGCCGCGGCACCGATCATCACATCAACGAAATCGACCCGGACAACGGCGAATCCTGGGAAGGACGCCTTACCGACCATGCCAATGGCCAGGACTATATGTATTTTTTCGTTGATGACCTGTTCGCCAACGGCCATCAGCAGCAATGGCAACTCAAAGTCACCTATATCGACAACGGCAGCAGCAACTGGCGGGTTGAATATTCGGATGGCGAGCGTATTGTCTCCAGCAATCCGGTCAACCGCAACAACAGCGGCCGGGTAAGAACCGCCAGCATCGACTTGCCCGCAGCCCGGTTCAACAATCAGCTTGTGAACGCAGCAGATTTCCGCATCTTCAACGGCGGGACAGAAGACCTGGAAGTGCGTTTCGTGCGTCTGATAAAAAACCACCGGCCGATTGTCGCCCCTATTTTTGAAGATGGTTTTGAAACCCCATAAAAAAGGCGGAACCAGCTGGTTCCGCCTTTGTTGCTCCCAATTTCCGAAAATCAAGAGCCTGACTGACCTGCAACCATGCCGGTCAGTTTGCGATCTGGTGGTTTAGAGCGCTACGATATTCTCTGCCTGAGGACCTTTCTGACCCTGAGTCACAGTGAACTCGACCTTCTGGCCTTCAACCAGAGTTTTGAAACCAGAGCCGGAGATAGCGCTGAAATGAGCAAATACGTCTGGGCCGTTTTCCTGCTCGATGAAACCAAAGCCTTTCGCTTCGTTGAACCATTTAACGGTACCGGTAGTAGTAGACATAATAATATCCTATTTAATTCAAGAGTAATAAAAGCCCCTCAAGGAGGCAGTTTTGCTAGAAGTGTTGTGTTTACTTATGAAGAACAGAACGAGGAACTACAGATGGAACTTCGAAATGGCGTGCATAAATATAAGACGTACTTTCAAGCTGGGAATAATTATATACATATTTACCCCACAGTCAACACCAATATTCCGCGCTGCTCAAGAACCTGGGGCTGTGAGTCCTTCGGGGCGCATTGCACTGGTGTGGATACCGGGCTATTGCGCCTGCCTGAACAAGTGATCGACGGCTTCCGCCGCCGCATCGGCATAGGGCACCAACACATAATCAGCACCTGCCTTTTTCAGCGGCTCCGTATTCTTTCGGGAATGGGTGGTAACCGCCACCTTTCCACTGTAACCGTAATCACGCAAGCCCTGCAGTAGTGCAAAACTGATTGATAGATCCCGCACGCTGCTCAGTACCCAGGAAGCCTGTTCAAGAGGCAAGGTGGCCAGAAATTCCGGATCTTCTGCATCACCGTAGCACACCGCATACTCATGGCCGTTCTGCCGACGCACAAGGTTTGGGTCAAAATCCACGCCCAGCACCCTGTGGCCACGTTGGTGCAGCTCCTGTGCAATCCCTGAGCCAAACCGTCCCATGCCGAACAGGATGACATCAATATCCTTCTCGGCGCCGGTCCGGCTTCCGGCTTTTTCCCGCTGTGCCTGCTTGCGCTCGAACACGCCCAGCCAAGGCGCCACCCATTCATACAGCGTGTGGGAATAAAGAATCATGTAGGTCGATGCGCTGATGGTAATCAGCCCCACCAAGGTAATGAGCCCCATGGTATCGGCATCGATATGCCCCAGGCTCAATCCCAGCGCCCCCAATATCAAGGAAAATTCGCTGATCTGCGCTACCGTCAAGCCTGCCAGGAACCCGGTACGCTTGCGGTAACCCATGAATCCCAGAATTGCCATCACGATCAAAGGATTGCCGATGAGTACGAACAGTGACAATAGAATGGCTGGCATCACCTGCGCACCGAGTGTACCCAGCTCCAGCCCGGCGCCCAGATCGATGAAGAAGAACAGCAACAGGAAATCGCGCAGACTCACCAGACGCGCACCGATAGCCTCACGGTAGGGCGTGGAGGCCAGAGATACCCCGGCAAGAAATGCCCCCACTTCCTTGCTGAAACCCAGATGCGCACCCGCCGCGCCCAGCGCCACAGCCCAGGCAATAGCGAACAGCACCAACAATTCCGGGGAACGGGCCAGCTGATGCAACAATGGCGTCAGCATGTAGCGCATCAACAAGCCGATAATGGCAATGAACAGGCCGCCTTTGACCAGAACCTCCAGCGCCTCCCGCCCCAGGCTGACCGCATCACTTGCCTCGCCCAGAGCGGTCAGGCCGATCATCACCAACACCACCACGATATCCTGAATAATGAGAAAACCGATAGCAATGCGCCCGTGCAGTGCATCCACCTCACGTTTGTCGGACAGCAGTTTGACAATGATGATGGTGCTGGAGAAGGTCAGCGCTACCGCCACGTACAGGGCAGTCACAGGAGCCATTCCCAGGGCAATGGCGATGAGGTAACCCACCACGGAGGTGAAGATCACCTGCCCCAGCCCGGTGGCCAGCGCCACTGGCCCCATGGTGCGGATGATGTGCAGATCCAGCTTCAGCCCCACCACGAACAACAGCAGGGCGATGCCCAGTTTGGCCAGCAGATCAACCTGATCGTTGGCCGACACCCAACCGAGCACCGATGGCCCGACCAGAATGCCCACCACGATGAAGGCGACAATCAACGGCTGCCGCAGCCGCACACCGATAGCACCGATTGTCGCCGCCAACAGCAGCAAAACGGCTATTTCGGTAAAGACATCGCTGAATGTAGAGATCATGATCCACTCACACCTGCTTTGTTGCTCATCCGGCACAAGCCGCCTTCAGCCATGTTGTTTGCCTGGCAGCAGGAAACCCTGTCATTGATACGGCAATCCAGTGCACTGCTTTAGGCATTCAAAATCCATTTGAAATCAGGATTTGAAACCTTGAAGATACACCACTCGATTGCCAAGTCAACAAGGTCCGGAACATGCACAACATACTCAATTCATGGCAGCAATTCAGCCGCAAGCAGGTTGGGGCAGCGCTGTTCGAGCGCATCATCATCGGTTTGATACTGCTCAATGCGCTGATTCTCGGACTGGAAACGGATGCCTCGCTGGTCAGCAAATACGGCAAGTGGTTTGAACTTGGCCACCAGCTGGTTCTGGCGGCGTTCATCATCGAGGCATTGCTCAAGATCAGCGCAGTGGCGCCACGTTTGCGGCTGTACTTCGGCAACGGATGGAACCTGTTTGACTTCAGTGTAATCGTACTGTCTTTGCTGCCGGCTACAGGCGAGCTGGCCATGGTCGCCCGCCTCGCCCGCCTGCTGCGGGTATTGCGTCTGATTTCCACGATTCCGGAATTGCGCCTCATCGTCACCACCCTGCTGCGTAGCATCCCGAGCATGGGAAATATCATCCTGCTGATGTCGATCATCTTCTATATCTACGCCATTGCAGGTTTTCATCTGTTTCATCAGCATGATCCGCAGCACTGGGGATCGCTGGGTCTGTCATTGTTGACTCTGTTCCGCGTAGTCACTCTGGAAGACTGGACCGACGTCATGTATACGGCCATGGAGGCGCAACCCTGGGCTTGGGCCTATTTTGTCAGCTTCGTGGTGATGGGCACCTTTGTCATCATCAACTTGTTTATTGCCGTAGTAATCAATAACCTGGAAGAAGCCAAGGGGGAGTGTCTGGCAGAGTTGCGCCAGCCAAGCTCACGCGATGAATTGCTGAAGGAACTGGAGAATGCACAGCAGGCAATGCACCGACTGCAGGAACGAATGGAAAGGCTGCCCTGACCGGATTCAGGTTATAGGGCACCTCTATTAATTCATGATTGGCATCTACGCACATGAGGACAGCGATAACTTCGTCGCCTACAGGGATGTAGGTGAGGGGCGTAAGCTGGGAGCGGAAGCTTTGAAAATCTTGCAAATAGCCTGCTACAAGGTGAATTGCGCTTGCGCAAGAGAAGGTGCCCTGGGGTATTTGCTACGATCTTCGCCTTGTTCTCACTGTCCTCATGCACGAATCTGCTCAAACAGAATTAATAGAGGTGCCCTATAGTCACTGGAAATGGCCGCACACACTTGCGCGGATTAACTTGCTTTGGCAACCGGTGTGGCAAAACCTTCCGGCTTGACCGTAAGCACGGAGCAATTTACCTCGCTCAGCACCTTTTCCGCCGTGTTGCCGATAAAAAAACCAGCGATACCTGTCCGGCAAACACTGCCCATGACCAGCAAATCGATGCCATTGCTTTTTGCCAGCTTTATGATGGCCCGGGAAGGGTTGTCACTTCTCGGCAAGTGCCTGTGGACGGCAACATCTTCCAGGTTCACAGCCTTCAGCAAAGCATCCAGTCCGGCGGCATATTCCCGCTTGGCCTGCTTGCGCAGTTTACGGATGGACTGCTCACTCAACCCGCCCCGCACCTCCATATATCCTTCTGCAAATACCGACCACGCCTGGATCACATGCAGTTCACCGTTGTCCATCCGGGCAAGAGAGCTGGCCAGTTGCATGATCAAGGTATTGAGCGTCTGGCGTTCATGATCAGGAAACTCGTCTGTGGTATCGACAGCAGCCAGAATCTTCTGGTGCCTGAATCGTTTTGCCGGCTTCACTACCCACACCGGGCAGGGGCATTTGCGCATCAAATGCATCGATGTACTGCCGAACAGCCGTTCCTTGAGACCGCCTTTTCCCTCCGCAGCCAGCATCACCAGATCATGCTTGTCACGCAACACCTTACGGATGATCTCCAGGAACGGCATCCCTGTCACCACCTGCGCCCTCGCATCAACCCCCTGCCGTCTCATGGGAGTGACAAGGTCATTGAGCTTTTCCCGATGGTCTGCAACCATCTGCTCCAGCAATACGGCAATAGGGATCGGTACGGATTTTGCTGCATCCACACCCATAGAGCCTTCCCTGACCACGGAAAACACCGTCAACGACGCCCCGTTCTGCCGGGCGAGGGACACAGCACGATCCACAGCCATTTGTTGCTTCAGCTTAAAATCACAAACCAGAAGAATGTTCTTGAATCGTTTCATGGCACCTCCAAATGTCGGCATCTATCCAGGCCAAAACAGGAACAGCCCTTCTTTCAAAGCATAGCAGCTGAATCACCATAAACCACCGTTCTGTCGGCAAACAAACCCCTGCTTGCCCACTACAGCATGTAAAAACTCTGAAATCAGCTAGAATCAGCTATATCACCAGCACATTCCAGGAACCCTCCTATGCAAATCAGAGTAAATGGCAACAGCCTTGCCGTCGATGCCCCCGAAGACATGCCTTTGCTGTGGGTACTGCGGGACTTGCTGAATCTCACCGGCGCCAAATACGGTTGTGGCATCGGCGCTTGCGGTTCCTGCACGGTATTACTGGATGGCGAGCCTGTGCGCTCCTGCATCACGCTGCTCGGCGACGTACAGGGCAGGGAAATCCTTACCATTGAAGGCCTGTCGAAAGACAACAGCCATCCCGTACAGCAGGCCTGGCAGGAACAGCAGGTTCCCCAATGCGGGTACTGCCAGCCCGCTCAGATCCTCAGCGCCGTGGCCTTGCTGAACGAAACCGGCAACCCTGACGACGAAGACATCAATACCGCCATGTCCGATGTTCTTTGCCGCTGCGGCACCTATCCGAGAGTGCGCAAGGCAATAAAACTTGCCGCCAAAACGCTGCGCAAGGGAGAAGCAACATGAAGCCCTTCCATCCGAACCGGAGAAAATTCCTCAAGCTCAGTTCAGCGGTTGTCGGCAGCGGCCTGGTTCTCGGGATGAGCTGGGGCTGCAGCACCGAGGATCAAGGCTCCGGCAACAGTTCCGCAAACAGCTTCAGCCCCAATGCCTGGCTGGTTCTCGACAACCAGGGGGCGGTTACCATTTTCGTCGCCGAATCTGAAATGGGACAGGGGCCTTATACCTTGATGCC
>JALWMK010000066.1 GCA_027083925.1 Sedimenticola sp.
GCCCTGGCCGCAGGCAATTGCGTGGTGCTCAAGCCCGCAGAACAGACACCCACCTCTATCCTGGTGCTTATGGAGCTGATTCAGGATCTGCTGCCCCCGGGTGTGGTCAATGTGGTCAACGGCTTCGGCCCCGAGGCTGGCAAGCCCCTGGCCACCCATCCGGACATCCGCAAGGTGGCCTTCACCGGCGAAACCACCACTGGCCGGTTGATCATGCAGTACGCTTCCGAGAACATCATTCCCGTGACCCTGGAGCTGGGCGGAAAATCCCCCAACATCTTCTTCGATTCGGTCATGGCCGATGACGACAACTTCCTCGACAAGGCCATCGAAGGTTTAGTGCTGTTCGCCTTCAACCAGGGCGAAGTCTGCACCTGCCCTTCTCGCGCCCTCATTCAGGAAAATATCTATGATGAATTCATGGAGCGCTGCCTGAAGCGCGTGGAGGCCATCAAGATGGGCGACACCCTGGACCCGGCCACCATGATGGGCGCCCAGGCATCCAGCGATCAGTACGAGAAGATCCTCAACTACATCCAGATCGGTAAGGACGAGGGTGCTGAAGTGCTGTGCGGCGGCGGGGCCTACGAGAATGAAGTCTATCCCGATGGCTATTACATCCAGCCCACTCTGCTCAAGGGCAACAACAGCATGCGCGTATTCCAGGAAGAAATCTTCGGCCCGGTGCTCTGCGTAACCACCTTCAAGGACGAGGAAGAAGCCCTGCAGATCGCCAACGACACCCTGTACGGCCTGGGAGCGGGCGTGTGGACCCGGGACATTCACCAGATGCAGGCCTTCACCCGGGGCATCGAGGCCGGTCGCGTGTGGGCCAACTGCTATCACCTGTATCCCGCCCATGCGTCCTTCGGCGGACAGAAGAAGTCCGGCATCGGCCGCGAAACCCACAAGATGATGCTCAACCACTATCGCAAGACCAAGAACATCCTCATGTCCTACGACAAGAATCCCCTGGGCTTCTTCTGATCTGATACCTTACCAAGGAGCTGCGGCGCGGACGGGGTCGGAGTCAAATTGGGGTGATGTCGGGTAGGTTCCATGGTTCGGGAAGCGTCTGATTCTGTTCCTTGCAATGGCTCGGGAATGATTTGACTCCGACCCCTGGAGTGGAGTGATACAGGAAAACGATATGAGCGACAAAGAATACGCCGAACGAGTGGCCGTTACCGAAGCCGCGGCGAAGGTCATCGACGAGCTGCGGGAAAAACACGGCGAACTGATGTTCCACCAGAGCGGAGGCTGCTGCGATGGCTCCGCTCCCATGTGCTTTGCTGTGGGCGACTTCATGGTGGGATCCCGGGATGTGAAGCTAGGCACCATCTATGGCTGTGATTTTTATATGGCCGGTGATCAGTTCGAGTACTGGCAGAACACCCATCTTACAGTGGATGTTACCGAAGGCCGTGGTGCCGGGTTTTCCCTGGAAGTATCCCTGGGATTGCGTTTCGTGACGGTCTCGCGTCTGTACACCGACGAAGAGCTGGGGAGCCTGCGGCCTGTAGAGCCGGGTTAATAATTCATGATTGGCATCTACGCACATGAGGGCAGCGATAACTTCGCCTCGTCTTGGCAATAGCGGTGCCCTTTACATAAGGATCCATCTTGGTCGGGTACAATAACTGAGACGTTTGGGTCAGGCGTATCTGTCCCTGACATAGTTCTCAACAATCTGCTGAAACTCAGCCGCAATCCCCTCGCCCTTGAGGGTGATGGTCTTCATCCCGTCTACGTACACAGGCGCGGCGGGCTGTTCGCCTGTCCCCGGCAGGCTGATGCCGATATTGGCGTGTTTGCTTTCCCCCGGGCCGTTGACCACGCAGCCCATGACTGCCACTTTCATTTCTTCTACGCCGGAATATTCCTGGCGCCAGCGGGGCATGCTGGTATCCAGGTAATCCTGAATGTCCTGTGCCAGTTGCTGAAAATAGGCACTGGTGGTGCGCCCGCAACCGGGGCAGGCAATAACCTGGGGGGTAAAGGAGCGCAGCTCCAGCGCCTGGAGGATCTGCTGTGCCACCTTTACCTCGGTGCTGCGGTTGCCTCCCGGTTCCGGCGTGAGGGAGATGCGGATGGTATCGCCTATGCCTTGTTGCAGCAGTACCGACAGGGCTGCGGTGGAAGCCACGATGCCCTTGGAGCCCATGCCCGCTTCGGTCAGACCCAGGTGCAGGGCATAGTTACAGCGTTCGGCCAGCATTTCATATACGGCAATGAGATCCTGAACACCACTCATCTTGCAGGACAGGATGATTCGGTTCGCCCCCAGCCCCACGGCTTCAGCCCGGGTTGCGCTTTCCAGGGCGGAGGCGACCATAATCTCGCGTATCATTTCATCGGCATCCAGCGGATTGGCCGAAGTCGCGTTCTCGTCCATCATGCGCGCCACCAATTGCTTGTCCATGGAACCCCAGTTGACGCCGATACGCACTGCCTTGCCATACTTGATGGCTTTTTCGATCATGGCGTTGAACTGTTCGTCCCTTTTCTCACCACTGCCGACGTTGCCGGGATTGATGCGGTACTTGGCCAAGCTCCGGGCACAGTCGGGATATTTTTCCAGCAAACGGTGGCCATTGAAGTGGAAGTCCCCCACCAGGGGCACATGCACGCCCCGGGCATCGAGCTGCCGGCGTATTTCCCCCACGGCATCGGCGCTGGCCTCGTTGTTCACTGTCAGGCGCACCAGTTCGGATCCGGCGGCTGCGAGTTCGATGGCCTGGGCTACGGTTGCTGCAATATCCGCTGTATCCGTATTGGTCATGGACTGCACCACTGGCGGAGCATCTCCACCAACGGTGACATGCCCCACAACCACAGGAATGGTGGAATACTTCTTTGCCATGATGGTTAATTACCAAAACGATGCAGGAACGGGGATTATAGCGCATCATCCCCGCAGAACCCTGCAGAAGCCATGATCAAATCATTGTCCCGGCGCACGAACCCATGGACGGGCAAGGCAGAACGCGATTAATCCGGCCATCAAAGGCTCTTTCAGGGTGGCCTGCACCTACCGCAGCTTTCCAATCCCCAGTATCTTGAGGATGTATTTTTCGTAGACAGGTTCCGTGGAGCCTTTTTTCATCTTGCGGATAAAGTACTTCTCGAAGGCAATCTTCGCTAAATGCACCCACTTGCCCTTCTTGAACCAGGCAACATTGCGTGGAGGAATCTGCGGCAGCGCTACAAAAGCTGCGCCGGTATCACCCATATCCGCCAGGCAGATGGCATTCCAGGTGGCCTTGGTATCCAGCTCCTTGCCTTCCAGTTCATTGGAAATATTGTGTGCGATAGCGGTCACCATGGACTCGATCATATAACCGGTCTTGGGCGCGCCCGTAGGTACGGGGGTGGCTTCCACGGGTGGAATGGCGATACACACCCCTGCAGCATAGATGTTTGAATAGGTTGGGCTGCGCTGATAGGCGTCAACAAAAACAAATCCCCGGGGGTTGCAGAGGTTTTCTACATTCATGACAACGTCTGCGCCCTTGAAAGACGGCAGCATCATGGAGAACTTGAACTCTACTTCATGGTCTTTGATCTTGTTGCCTGCATCGTCGTATTCCTCAACGTACATCTTCCCTTCTTCCACCCTGGTCACCTTGGCATTGGTGATCCAGTTGATGTGATGATTGCGCATTTCGGATTCGAGCATACCTTTGGAATCACCCACCCCACCCAGACCCAGATGGCCGATATAGGGTTCGGAGGTAATGTAGGTCATGGGTACGCGATCACGGATCTTGCGCTTGCGCAGGTCGGCATCCACAATAAAGGAGAACTCATAGGCAGGACCAAAGCAGGAAGCAAAAGGCATGGCGCCAATAACGACATGCCCCGGATCCTCCAGCAGTTTCTCGTAGCTCTTGTATGTTTTTTCCGCATGATCGACGCTACAGACGGACTCGGTAAAACCGCCATGGGGTCCGGATCCTTCCACTTCCTCAAAAGCCAGCCGGGGGCCGGTAGCGATAACCAGGTAATCAAAACTGAGAGTGTCACCATCCTCCAGTTCCAGGCGGTTGTTTTCCGTATCGATCATGTCGCAACGCTTGGCGATGAAACTGATGCCCTTGCGCTCTACATGAGGACGAATGTCAAAGGTGATGCTGGCACGATCACGCCAACCAACCGCCAACCAGGGGTTGGAAGGCACAAACTGGAAATAATCACGTTCGTTGATCAGCGTTACCTGATGCTCCGAACCCAGTTTTTCACGTAATTCGTAAGCGGCTGGCATGCCGCCGGTTCCGGCGCCAAGTACTACGATATGTGCCATCGGTTGTCTCCTCGAGAAAGTACTGCTGCGATTATTAACCCGGCGGGGGAACAGCAGCAGGAATTATGGCAAATTCATGGCTGGCTTGCCATCCATAAACCACCAGGCGGTGCGACACTGCAGAGGACCACCCGGAGGCCGCTGAGTGAAGCTTAGTTACTGTTCGTCCTAGCTCGACACCCGAGCACAATGCTCATCCCGGCGCAGGCCGGGATCTTGGGTTACAGATCGCCGTTTACTCCGGCATCGACAATGCTGTAGATGGTATCACGCACTTTTTCTGCCAAAAGCTGCAGCTCCTCGGGCAAGCTAACGCCTTTTACCATCATGTCCATATTCATGGTGACAATCCAGCCCTGGCCCTTTGCATCCTGCAGCACTGCAATACGGCAAGGCAGAAAACCCGCGAAGATAATGTCATGCTCCACCATTTTCTTGGCGATCAGCGCATCGCAAAAAGCCAGAATGCGCATGTAATTTGCTTTTTCTCCCATGGCTTTCACCTGCTCCGACAGGGGCAGATCAGCAACCAGTTTGAAGTTCAGATTGTTGGCCCGCAGCATCATGGAATCGATGGCGTCCTCAATAGACACGTCATCATTGATCTTGAATTTTTGAATGCTGCTGCGAACCATTTGTTCCATAGCAGCCTTGTCCATGGTCAGCATGGCCGTTTTCTTTTCTGCCGCCAGGGCGGATGTGGAAACAAACAATGCCAAACCGATAGCCAGAATCGTTTTCATGTATCAACTCCTCATTCTCCTCATTGACGACAAATACTAACCCGTAAC
>JALWMK010000067.1 GCA_027083925.1 Sedimenticola sp.
CCAGACCAGATCCACAACCAGCTGCTCCTGACCCTCTTTCAGCTGATAGCTGGTCTGGGCGGTGCTGAAGACTGATTCATGGGTGGGTGCTTCCTGTTCCTTCGCCCCGAGCAGGCCGTTCTGCGCAATGAAAAAATCATCTGGTGAACGGCTCATCAGCCGGTATTTGACCGCCTGTTGCTGAATGGAGACCGGATACTTCAGCAACAGGGTTTCGACAATGGTGCCGCCGCGGGTGTCGATACTCACTTTCAGGGTATCGGTAGTTACTGTGATCAACCGGCCATTCAGTGCCGGCTTGCCCGCCTCTGTGGGTTTGGCAGCCTGTGGTACAGCGCCATCGATATTGGTAACAGCAGGCACCTGGGGAACGGACTGATCCGCACTCCCAGCCAAAGTTGCTGTTTCCTGTGCTGTCTGGGACTGGTAGGGGGTCGTGTGGACGACATAATCCTCCTGCCAGGCCTGCCAGAGAAGGAAGCCCGTGTAGGCCAGCGCCAGAATGAGGATTAATCGTATGTTGTCCATATATAATAGAGGAATCAGTCAGGATGGAATTTCTTTACTCAGGCGTTTCCAGTGCTTTTCCAGTGACAGGAAAAGCGCGGTATTGTCCGCCTTGTGAATATCCGGCTTTACCAGAACCACCAGATCCAGCCCTTTCAGTTGCTGCTGATGGTGACGGAAGCTTTCCCGCAACAGGCGCTTGATCCGGTTTCGGTCTACCGCCTGGCGAACGTGTTTTTTTGCTACCGCCAACCCCAGGCGAGCCGGTTCCTGCTGCTCTTCATACCGCGCAAGCACGGTGAAATACCGGTCTGTGGAGCGAACGGATTGCGCAAATACCTTTTTGTAATCCTCCGCCGATAGCAAGCGTACGCGGCGAGGAAAACCCTGCTTCGAAATAGGCTTCAGGCTCAGGGGGTAAGGCGTGCACGGCCCTTGGCGCGGCGTGCGTTGATCACCCTGCGTCCGCCCTTGGTTGCCATGCGGGCGCGAAAACCGTGGGTACGGGCGCGCTTGAGATTACTGGGTTGAAATGTACGTTTCATGAGTTTGTACCAAAATCCTGATGCAATCCGCAGCAGTAATGTAAAGCCAGAACTGCCGCCACGAAAAAGACGGGCAAATCTAGTCTATTTGGATCCTAATGTCAATCTTTATCAGCAATTCCGGCATTCACTGACGTGACGCAAATAATCGCTTTTGCCTGTGGATAACTTTCCGGCAGGAGAGTAGACTCTTCATCCCCCAGGCAGGGAAAAACATCACCGGAATGACCCGATGCGACCCCGTTCAATCATGAACATCGGTTTTGAGCAGTAACGACAAACACCTAAAGAGGATTGCGATGCGCCCTCTGAGAATTCACCTATGAGGCAATGGATGTAACGTGGAACACTGGAATTATTGCCTGGCGCGCCTGGAAAGCGAGCTCCCCCCACAACAGTTCAACACCTGGATTCGGCCACTGCAGATACCCGACGCCCAGCCTTCAGGAACCCTGCAGCTGTTTGCCCCCAATGCCTTCGTGCTGGACTGGGTAAAAACGCATTATCTGCAGGATATCGAATCCTATTTACGCGAATATGACAGTGAAGCCGCGCCGCAGGTAAGACTGGAAATCGGCTCCTCAAGGAAAGCCCCCGCCGACACTGCTGCCCGCCGGGATCAGGAAACAAAACCTGATAACAAAAGCAGTGGTAACGATAGTAAGGACTTACTAATCAACATAAATCATTCCTTTACCTTTGAAAACTATGTAGAGGGAAAATCCAACCAGCTGGCACGGGCTGCCGGTATGCAGATCGGGGAATCGCCAGGCACCGCCTACAACCCCCTGTTCATCTACGGCGGTACCGGACTGGGAAAAACCCACCTGCTCCATGCCATCGGCAATCTCATTGCCAGACAGACCCCGCACTACAAGGTGCTCTACCTGCACTCGGAAGGGTTCGTCACGGAAATGGTCAAGGCGCTGCAACACAATACCATCGATGCCTTCAAGCAGCGCATGCGCTCGGTGAACGCCCTGCTCATCGATGACGTACAGTTTTTCGCAGGCAAGGAGCGATCCCAGGAAGAATTTTTTCACACCTTTAACGCCCTGTTCGAATCCCAGCAACAGATCATTCTTACCAGCGACCGTTTTCCCAAGGAAGTCGACGGCCTGGAAGACCGCCTAAAATCCCGCTTCGGCTGGGGTTTGACCGTCGCCATTGAACCACCGGATCTGGAAACCCGGGTCGCCATTTTAATGAACAAGGCGCAAAAACTGTTTGCCGTGGAACTGCCCAGCGAAGTTGCCTTCTTCATGGGACAGCGGGTACGCTCCAACATCCGGGAGCTCGAAGGCGCCCTTCGCCGGGTGGTGGCCAACGCCCAGTTTACCGGCAGACCCATCACCCTCGATTTCGCCAAGGAAGCCCTGCGCGACCTGATCGCCGCACAGGATAAGGTTATAACAATAGAAAACATACAAAAGATAGTTGCAGACTATTACAAGATACGCCGCTCCGACATGCTATCCAAAAATCGCAGTCGCACCATTGCCCGCCCCAGGCAGATTGCCATGACCCTGGCCAAGGAGCTTACCAATCACAGCCTGCCGGAAATCGGCAACGCCTTTGGCGGCAAGGATCACACTACCGTCCTTTATGCCACACGCAAAATCAATGGGTTAAAGGATACAGACACCCGCATTGCAGAGGACTACAAAAACCTGTTAAGAACCCTCAGTCACTAGCTGTGCATAAACTGTGCGCAAAAACAGCCCCGAGGCGAAAACAGATTTATCCACAACCCATGAACAACTTTACAATGGGGATATACAGTACTTGTGTTTGCAAAAAACTACTGTAAGTTGCGGATAGAAAAGACTATTATCAAGTTACTCAGTAACAGCAGCCTGCCTAATAATAATAACTAGGTTTTTAGAAATATCTTTATTTAATAATTAGAGAGCGGATAAATGAAAATAACCTCCAACCGGAAAGAACTGCTACCAGCGCTTCTCCAGGTCAGCAGTGTGGTGGAAAAACGCCATACTCTGCCTGTTTTGGCAAATATTCTGTTTCGAGTGGAAAAGGGATTGATGACCCTGATCGCTACAGATCTGGAAGTGGAAATTAAAATAGCTATCAGTGTATCAGCAGCAGAAGATATGGAGTTCACCCTGCCGGCACGCAAGATCGTGGATATTTGCAAGGCTCTCGGAGAAGAGTCAGCACTGGAGCTGGATATACGAGGCGATAAAACCATACTGAAATCCGGTCGTGGGCGTTATACCCTGAGTACCTTGCCGGCGGCAGACTATCCTAATCTGGAAGCTGCGGTCGCTACACAAAAAATCCGGGTAGCCCAGAACAAACTGAAACACCTGCTGGAAAAGACCCAGTTTGCCATGGCTCACCAGGATGTACGCTATTATCTGAATGGCTTGTTGCTGGAGGGCCGGCCGGGAAAACTGCGTGCGGTAGCCACTGATGGTCATCGCCTGGCACTTTGTGACCTGGAAACACAAGCCCCTGGAGATCTGGACATCCAGGCTATTGTCCCCAGAAAAGCGGTCATGGAGTTGGGCCGGTTACTGAACGCCAGTGAAGATTCCCCTGAAATTGAATTGCAGTTCAGCAACAGCCATATGTTGGTGGAATTTCCAGGCGGCAGTTTCACTACCAAGCTGGTTGATGGCCGCTATCCGGACTATGCCAAGGTGATTCCGAGCGAAAAGCCCCAGGAACTGGTGGCGGACAGGGAAGCACTAAAAGGAGCGCTTACCAGAACAGCAATTTTATCCAACGAAAAATACCGTGGGGTCAGATTTAAGGCAGAGCCAGGGATGTTGCATTTAATGGCGCACAACCCGGAACATGAAGAAGCAGAAGAAGATTTGGTGGTGGATTACCAGGGGGAAGAACTGACCATTGGCTTTAATGTTAGCTATCTCCTCGATGTGCTGTCGGTGCTGGACAGTGATACCATCGCCATGGGCTTAATCAATAGCACAGCCAGTTGTGTCATAACCTCCAGCCAGGGCGATGATGGGGCACGCTATGTGGTAATGCCCATGAGGATTTAACCCGATTTTCTCTCCGGGCCGGAATCCTGAAATCGTGATAAATGGCGAATCTAGGGTTTCGAGCATCGATGTTAATAGCAGTGCTGCAAAGGGGCGTATTCATCACGCCCCTTTTCATTGAATCCTTTTTGTCGGGAGTTCAACCAGAAAAGTCCATGGATTCAGATCCATTACAAGTTCAAAGCCGATGAGAATCAAGCGGATCCAAATAGAGAACCTGCGCATAATTCAAAATATGGCGTTTGCACCGGGAGCGGGGTTGAATTTTATTTGTGGAAACAACGGTGCTGGCAAGACCTCGGCGCTGGAAGCGATTTTTTTGCTGGGCCAGGGTAAGAGTTTCCGCCATTCTGATGCCGGCCCGCTGATTCGAAAAGAGCAGAAGCTGGCGCAAGTCATTGCTGATTTGCAAACGGCCGGAGGTATGGATGCAAAACTGGGGATTCAGCGCAGTAACCGCCAGTTTGTTGCCAGACATGCCGGGCAGGATGTATCCAGGCGATCGGAATTGATGCGGCTTTTGCCTCTTCAGCTGATTACCCCGCAATCCCATGAGTTGATTGAAAGGGGGCCGGAATTGAGGCGGCGCTACCTGGATTATGGATTGTTCCACGTGGAACAATCCTATCATCAGACGTTGCTGTCTTATCACCGGACGCTGAAACAGCGCAATGCCGCACTTCGAGCCAATGATATCCGACTGGCCCGCTCCTTCAACGACCAGTTGACTACCCATTCCCGGGTTATAGTAAAAAGCCGCCAGGAAATGTTGTTGCGAATCGAAAAAAACCTGAAAATATTTTTTTTGGAAACAGGATTTCCGGCAGCTGTTACCCTCCGGTTGTCCAGAGGGTGGAAGTCAGCGCTAAGTTTGAATGAAGCGCTGGTAAAACTGGAACAGCAGGATCTTGCTCGGGGCTTTACCGCCGCAGGTACACACCGGGCGCAACTGAAAATACTGATTGAAGGTGCCCCCGCAGACAAAACCCTGTCAAGAGGGCAGCAAAAACTGCTGATCTATGGTCTGGTACTGTCTTTATCGCAATTAATCATGGAAGAGAGTGGAGAGCCGCCCTTACTGTTAATCGATGATTTGGGCGCCGAACTGGATGATGCAAATGCACAGAAAATACTGGACTATCTGGTAAGTGCAGGTATGCAGGTCTTTCTCACGGTACTGGATATCCATCGGTACAAACTACCCGACCACACCAAAGTGTTCCACGTGAAACATGGTTCTCTGTAAAGAGCCGGGTTCGAATCATCAGGGAGTTAAGCCATTGTCTGGTATAATCCTTTCAGGATTCAGCAGAACGGCATAACGTACATGGCAGACAAAAACGAATACGATTCCTCGTCAATCAAGGTCCTCAAGGGGCTGGATGCCGTCAGGAAGCGCCCCGGTATGTATATTGGTGATACCGATGACGGTACTGGCTTGCACCATATGGTATTCGAAGTGGTGGACAATGCCATTGACGAAGCCTTGGCCGGGCATTGCAGCACCATTCAAGTTACGATTCACAGTGATAATTCCGTAACGGTATCTGACGATGGCCGGGGAATACCCGTGGATATGCACGAAGAAGAAGGAATATCGGCGGCAGAGGTGATCATGACTGTCCTTCATGCCGGGGGGAAATTCGATGACAATTCCTACAAGGTTTCTGGCGGGCTGCATGGAGTTGGCGTTTCTGTGGTGAATGCGCTTTCTGAAGAACTGGAGCTGACGGTGAATCGGGAAGGGAAAATCTGGTATCAGCGCTATTCCCTTGGTGAACCCCAATCTCCGTTAAAGGCGGTGGGTGAAACGGCTGATACCGGAACCATAATTCGTTTCAAGCCCAGCGAAGATATTTTTGCAGACATAGAATACCACTACGATATTCTGGCCAAACGCCTGCGAGAGTTGTCCTTTCTGAATTCTGGTGTACACATTCGCCTTAAGGATGAAAGGGATGGCAAAGAAGATGTTTTTGAATACGATGGCGGGATTCGTGCTTTTGTTGAACACCTGAATCGCAAAAAGACGCCAATGCATGAAAAGGTCTTTCATATTACAGCGGAAAAAAGCAATGTGGTGGTGGAAGTTGCCATGCAATGGAACGAATCCTATCAGGAAAGCATTTTCTGTTTTACCAACAATATTCCGCAAAAAGACGGTGGCACCCACCTGGCGGGTTTTCGCGGTGCATTGACTCGCACCCTAAATACCTATATTGAGCAGGCCGGTCTTGCAAAGAAGCAGAAAGTCCATCCCACCGGTGACGATGCCAGGGAAGGGTTGACAGCAGTGCTGTCTGTCAAGGTGCCTGACCCAAAATTTTCCTCACAAACCAAGGACAAGCTGGTTTCTTCCGAAGTGAAGGGCATTGTCGAGGCGGTGTTGAGTGAAAAACTGAACGAATTCCTGATGGAGAATCCCGGCGAGGCCAAGACCATAGCCAGTAAGATGGTAGATGCAGCAAGAGCCAGGGAGGCAGCCAGAAAAGCCCGGGAAATGACTCGGCGAAAAGGCGTGCTGGATGTGGCCGGGCTACCGGGTAAACTGGCGGATTGCCAGGAAAAAGATCCAGCGAAATCAGAGCTTTATCTAGTGGAGGGCGATTCTGCCGGGGGGTCTGCCAAGCAGGGGAGAAACCGTGCCAACCAGGCGATTCTGCCCTTGAAGGGAAAGATTCTGAACGTGGAAAAAGCCCGGTTCGACAAGATGCTGTCTTCAGCTGAAGTGGGTACGCTGATCACCGCACTGGGTTGTGGTATTGGCCGCGAGGAATTCAATCCGGATAAACTGCGCTATCATCGCATTATCATCATGACCGATGCCGATGTGGATGGTGCGCATATCCGCACCCTGTTGCTGACCTTCTTTTATCGCCAAATGCCCGAGTTGATTGAGCGGGGTTATATCTATATTGCCCAACCGCCCTTGTACAAGGTCAAAAAAGGCAAGCAGGAGACCTACATCAAGGACGACCTGGAACTCAATCAATACCTGCTGCATATGGCCATGGATGGCGCCGAGCTGCATGTAAACGATAGTGCTCCGGCGATGTCTCCTACCGCCCTGGAAGCGCTGGCCACGGAATATGTAGCCAGCCGTGCCATTATTCAGCGGCTGGCCAAGCGCTACGATAGCCAGGTGCTGGAAAAGCTGATTTACATGCCGGGAGCCGACAGGAAACTCATCGAAGACAAAACCGCTTTTGGCGACTGGCTGTCAGAGCTTACCCGGCGCCTGAACGCGGAGCAAAAGCTTTCTCATCGCTATGAACTGCAACGAATCCCTGCAGAAGAAGAGAAAGGAGAGCTTATCGCCATTACCCATCACACGCACGGCATCGATAACAAGCGCTATCTGCCCGTAGACTTTTTCTATAGTGGAGACTACAAGAAAATCCGCCTGGTGGGTGAAAAACTGGAAGGGCTGATAGAAGAATCCGCCTACATCAAGCGTGGGGAAAAGCAGCAACAGATCAACAACTTTGGCGACGCCCTGGACTGGCTCATGGCGGAAGGCCGCCGTGGTCAGCATGTACAGCGTTACAAGGGATTGGGGGAAATGAACCCCGACCAGCTGTGGGAAACTACCATGGATCCGGAAAGCCGCCGCCTGCTTCAGGTGCGAATAGAAGATGTGGTGGGAGCAGATGAGGTATTTACCACCCTGATGGGGGATGAAGTGGAGCCAAGAAGGGATTTTATCCAGTCCAATGCGCTTACGGTGGAGAATTTGGATATATAGAAAAGATATACACAGATTGTTTTTTCTGTGGATAAAATGTGTGTAACTTAATTTGGGATTACATCAGGATTTTTTCTTTGATCTTACGATAGTATTGTTTTTCATTGGGCAAGGTAGTGCTTCGCAGATGGAAGGTTTTTGGGGATGGTGTTTGCGGCAATGAACGAACTGGCGGCAGTGGCGCATTTCTTCACCATTCCATAGCTCTTCAAAACTGTCATCCAGTAGGTTTCCAATACTATATTCGTTTCCATGCACATTGCAGCAGGGAAATACATCGCCATTCCAATGAATGTGCATATTTGAGAAAGGTTGTACACATTCAGCAATCATTCCGTCAGCCAGTGTCAGTCCCTGCAAAGGCAAAGAATCTATGCTAGCAGCAGAACCCAGTTCTTCCTGATTTGATGGTCTGATATCTTTTTGTGCTTTCTGTAGGGGCACCATAAAGTGTTTTCTGTTAAATCCTTTGTCTGCCCAGGAACCCAGCCGCATAGGTTTGAATAGGATGTCCACCTGCAACTTTCTCGCCAGCACCTTGGCTTCATCCATTTCATTCTCGTTATAGCCGTTTACAAGGTATTTCCATGTGAGTTTCATGCTCGAACCGGTTTCTTGCCTGGCTTCGGATAACCAGCGTAAATTTCTGAGAACAAGTTCTAAATCACCGCGTTTACGGTATTTTTCATAATTTTCCTGAGAGATACCATCTATTGCAGCAACAAAATGGCTCAAACCACTGTTGGCAAAATCCAGGGCTGCCCGTTTGTCAAAATGCTTGAAACTGAGGTTTGAGTGTACTGTGGTTTGTATGCGTTCGGCAGAGCAGGCACGGATGATGGGCAGGAGATCCGGATTTAACAAGGGTTCCCCCCAGCTGAATAGGGCAATACTCTTTGCGTAGGGCCTAATTTTTTCTAAAATGATCTGAAAATTTTTCAGGCTCATTAAGCCACGGTCAAGTCCTGGTTTGTGTTTACCTGTTGGGCAACCAGGGCAACGCAGATTGCACAGGTTTCCAAGATCTACTGTAAATAGGACGGGTGGGGTGCATGAATAGTCGTTGTAGAGAGTGGCGTTGTTGGCTAGGGGAGGTGATATTGCAATGATGGGTTTTGTGCGGCCATGACTTTTTTCAGGCAAGGTAGATAAAGGTAGATAGAGGAAGCTTGTCCACTTCCTTTTCGATCCAGGTCTCCACCTTGCGGGTGATTTCGGCGGCGGTCATGCCCGCTGGATCGAAGGCCTCTCCCACTACCAGATCGATGGTACCCGGGTATTTTTTCAGACCCCGCCGCCGCCAGAATATCCCCGCATTGTGTGCTATGGGTATTACGGGATAGCCGGATTTTTCCGCGAGCAAGGCGCCCCCGATGCCATATTTTTTCTTTTCTCCGGGGGCGGTGCGCGTACCTTCGGGGAATACGATGACGACTCGATCCTGTGCAAGCAGCGCTGTACCCCGTTCCACAATTTTTTTTACCGCCTGACGACCAGTGCTGCGGTCAATGGGAATGTTGGGTATGGCCGCCAGAGCCCAGCCAAAAACCGGCAGGCGCATGAGCTCCTGCTTCAGTATCCAGGATTGCTGTGGGCGGATGATGGCCTTGAGGCTGATGGTTTCCCAGGTGGACTGGTGCTTGCACATGACAATGGCGGCATGCTTGGGAAGGTGCTCCGAGCCGTGGATGCGGTATTTCAGCCCGCATAGTACCCGCATCAGCCATAGATTGGTACTGCCCCAGGCGGCTGCAATACGATCCCGTGCGGACAGGGGCAGCAGCAGGCCGATAGTGACGATGGCAAGGCCAAATATGGCGATGCTGATGATCATGGTGACGAAATAAAGCGCTGAACGCAGGGTGATCAGCATGGTTGTTCCTGTAACAAGTGGTCTACAGCCTGGCTGAGGTTGTCAAATACCGGGATTTCTCCCATTCCCTTGCTTTCCTGGAGTTGTTCCGCAGTTTTTCTGCCCTTGCCTGTATACACCAGAATGGGTCGGGCCTTGACTGCCCGTGCCGCCTGCAGGTCTCTGAGGCTATCGCCGATCACCGGTATTCCCTCCAGGCTGATATTCCAGCGTTGTGCCAGCTGCAGGTAGAGACCCGGAAGGGGCTTGCGGCAATCACAGTGCTCTTTTGCGGTATGAGGGCAAAAGGCAATCAGATCGATATGGCAACTCAGCTTGGCCAGCAGCTGACGTTGCATTTTATCGTGCATGGCGTTGAGGGCGGTTCTATCGAACAGGCCACGGCCAATGCCGGACTGGTTGCTGGCAATGCCTACCAGATATCCCGCCTGTTTCAGTCTGGCGATGGCTTCCAGGCTGCCCTCGATGGGCTGCCATTCGTCGGGGGTCTTGATGAACTGCTCAGAATCGTCGTTGATGACGCCATCCCGGTCCAGGATGATATGGTGTGTGTGGCTGGCTGGCATGGGAGGGTTACTCCATATCCCGGAATTCAGAAACACGGATGCGCCCATTGACCATGCGGGACTCGCGCTGCATGAGCTTGTTCATTTTCTTCCAGAAGGCCTGATTGAGATCGAAATCGGCGGCAATGCCGGTTCCCATGAGCAGGATAAGCAAGTCCGCCACCTCTTCTGAAAGTAAGTGCTTACTTTTGCCCTTGGTCACGCAGGAGGATATTTCCCCCAGCTCTTCCGCCATGAGGGCGACGCGGTAGTTCAACTCCTCGCCGCCAGTATTCTTGAAGTCGTGCTTGTCGTGAAAACGCTGGACGGCATCCATCATTTGTTGCCAGGAATCACTTTGTTGATCCATGTCCCCTGCCCTTACCGTTGCAGGTGGGAAATATCGGCCACCTGCAGGAACAGGGCGCTGAGTTGCTTCAGCAGTGCCAGCCGGTTGCGGCGCAAGTCATCTTTTTCCGCCATCACCATGACATCATCAAAGAACCGGTCAACAGCGGTACGAAGCCCGGCCATGGCTTTCAGCGCCGATTCATAGTCCCTGTCCGCCAGCAAGGGCGCCACCAGCGTCAGCATGGCTTGGAGCTGGGTGAACAGGGTTTTCTCGGCAGGATCCCGTAGGAGCAGCTCATCTACCGAAGCGGGAATATCATCTTGGGATTTTCGCAGGATATTGCGAATGCGCTTGTTCGCCGCCGCCAGGGCTTCTGCTTCCGCCAGGTTTGCAAAGGACTGCACCGCCAGGATGCGCGCTTCAAGATCCGCTATGGTTCGGGGCTGGACGGCGTGCACCGATTCAAAGAGTTGGGGAGAAACGCCCTCATCTGCCAGCAGCACCTTCAGGCGTTCCATGAGGAAGGCATACACGGTATCTGCGGTATGCTCCTCCTGGATTTGATCCCGCAAGGGGGTAACCGCATTTTCCAGAAATTCCCGCATATCCAGGGTTAGTGAGTGCTCACGAACAATGCGCAGTGCCCCCAGAGCCGCCCGCCGCAGGGCGAAAGGATCCTTGTCTCCCGTGGGCTTCATGCCGATGCCGAAAATACCGCACAGGGTATCGATCTTTTCCGCCAGCGCCACGGCGATGCCTGTGGGGCTTTGCGGCAGACGATCACCGGAATAACGGGGCAGGTAGAACTCCTCCATTGCGGCCGCCAGTTCTTCAGGCTCGCCATCGCGCTGGGCTTGATAGCGGCCCATGATGCCCTGCATGTCGGCAAATTCGCCCACCATGTGGGTCATCAGGTCACAGCGGCTGAGCATGCCGGCTCTTTTGGCAAGGCTCGCATCAGCACCGGTTTGTTCTGCGATCCAGCCAGCGAGGCTGGAAACCCGTTGGGATTTGTCGTACATACTCCCGAGTTTTTGCTGAAAGACGACAGACTTGAGAGATTCCAGATGATCTTCCAGGCGGCATTTGCCATCCTGCTCCCAGAAGAACATGGCGTCGGCGAGGCGTGGACGAATCACGCGCTCATTGCCTTCGCTGATGACCTCCGGTTTCGGGCTGTCGATATTGGCGATGGTGATGAAATGGTTCATCAGCTGGCCATCGGCATCGAACAGGGGAAAGTATTTCTGATTTTTCTTCATGGTCAAAATCAGGGCTTCCGGGGGAACCGCCAGGTATTTTTTCTCGAAACTGCCAGTGATGGCTACGGGCCATTCGTTCAGCGCCGTCACTTCATCCAGCAGGATCGGATCGAGTTCCACCCTGCCCCCCAAGGTTTCAGCAACCTTTTCCACCTGGCTCTGAATGTTGCCGCGCCGGGTATCGAAGTGAGCGATCACTTTCCCTTTGGAGCCAAGTAAACCAGCATAGCTTTCGGGTGTTTCGATGGTCAGGAAGTCTGGATGGTGGAAACGGTGGCCATAGCTGTGTTCCCCGGCAACCACATCAAGCAACCGGCAGGGAATGACCTTTGCGCCCTGTTTGAACAGCAGCCAGTGCACAGGCCGGATGAACTGGGCATCGGTGTTCCCCCAGCGCATACGTTTGGGAATCGGCAGGTGATTGAGGGCCGATTCCGCGATTTTCGGGAGCAGTGTTGCCGCAGCTTTGCCGCTTTCCTCGACCTGGTACATCAGCCATTCACCCTTGCGGGTCTTGAGCCGATCCAGTTTGTCCACAGTGGTACC
This sequence comes from Sedimenticola sp., assembly GCA_027083925.1. Classification (GTDB taxonomy): domain Bacteria; phylum Pseudomonadota; class Gammaproteobacteria; order Chromatiales; family Chromatiaceae; genus Thiolapillus. The sequence goes on from JALWMK010000067.1 coordinate 12,405, forward strand.
GCAGGAGCGGGCGAAACCTTCTGCCGCTTTGCTGGGGTTTCCCTCATCGTCGAAGGCTGCCTGCACCGCCGGACCGCGTTTTTCCAGCTTGCGATCGGGCTGGCGGATGGCGCAGCCTTTAACCAGCAATGCCAGGCGTCTGGGGGTGGCGTAGCGGATCACCTCTCCATGCTGCAAACCAGCTTTTTTCAGGCCGCCAACAAATTCCTTCTCCAACGCCTGGGAAAGTTCTTTTAACGCTACCGGAGGCAGCTCTTCTGTGCCGAGTTCAAAAATCAGATCCTGGAAATCGGTCATGACCTGTTTTCCTCTCTGAGCATGGGAAAGCCAAGTTTCTCCCTGGCTTCGTAATAGGCCTGGGCCACCGCCCGAGACAGGCTGCGTACCCGCAGGATGAAGCGCTGGCGCTCTGTGACCGATATGGCGTGGCGGGCATCGAGCAGGTTGAAGGCATGGGAAGCCTTGAGCACCTGCTCATAGGCAGGCAGGGGCAGCCCCAGCCCGATGAGCTTCTGGCTGTCCTTTTCGCACTGGTCGAAAAGCCGGAACAGGAAATCCACGTCGGCATGTTCAAAATTGTAGGCAGATTGTTCCACTTCATTCTGATGAAAAACATCACCATAGGTAACGGGGCCGTTTGGCCCCTTGGCCCAGATCAGTTCATAGATGCTCTCCACATTCTGAATGTACATGGCGATGCGTTCCAGGCCGTAAGTGATTTCCCCGGTGACCGGTCGGCAATCCAGCCCGCCCACCTGCTGAAAATAGGTAAACTGGGTCACTTCCATGCCGTTGAGCCAGACCTCCCAGCCCAGACCCCAGGCACCCAGGGTGGGGGATTCCCAGTTGTCCTCCACGAAGCGCACATCATGCACGTGCAGATCGATACCCAGCATTTCCAGGGAGCCAAGATACAGCTCCTGGATATTTTTCGGAGAGGGCTTGAGCGCCACCTGGAACTGGTAATAGTGCTGCAAGCGGTTGGGGTTCTCTCCATAGCGGCCATCAGTGGGGCGGCGCGATGGCTGCACATAGGCGGCGTTCCAGGGTTCTGGGCCGATAGCGCGCAGAAAGGTGGCGGTATGGAAGGTACCGGCGCCCATTTCCATGTCATAGGGCTGCAGGATGACGCAGCCCCGTTTGTCCCAATATTGCTGCAGGGCAAAAATCAGTCCCTGGAAGGTGGAAACATCCGGCGAGTCATTCATGTTCAAGGAAGGGGAAAGACACAAAACGCCAATTATACTGGCAAACGCGCCAGCGGGGTTTATTTACCGGGATTTTTTCCACCAGGACGGAATCCGGATCCGAGTGGGTGAAAACCCCGGTGGGTGAGGGGGAGAAGGCAACTGATATTGGTGGTAGCCGGGAAAGATGGCGTTTATACTTCTGTGGACTACAGCCATTCTCAGGAGAGTAGTAATGAAAAAATCACTGTTTATAACAATCATGTCGGCTCTTTTTCTTGTATTCAGCATGGTTGGATCTGCTCAAGCGGGCAAGCGAATTGTTTTTGGGGGTGGCCCGGCAGGCGGCACTTTTCAGGTAGTCGCCAATGCGATTCAGACATATAAACCAGTCAAGGAAATCAAAGACTTTACGGTTAAGGCCCAGTCATCCGCAGGCTCTGTGGAGAATCTTCGCAAGGTCAACTCGGGACGTTCCGATTTTGGTGTGGTCTACTCGGGACACGTCTATCTTGGCCGAAACGGCAAGATGAAAAATGACACGAAAAAGTACGAAAATGTTCTCGCCGTCAGCTTTCTGTATGGCGCCCCGGCACAACTGGTTGTTCGCAAAGGCTCCGGTATAAAGTCCACCAAGGATCTGGTTGGGAAAAAAGTCGGGGTTGGCAACGCAGGTTCCGGTGCTTTCGCGAATTGCGAATTGTTTTTCACTCACCTGGGCATCTGGGACAAGATCGAAAGAAACGCCATGGGGTATAACGATGCAGCCGCAGCATTCGGAAACAACCAGCTGGATGCCTTCTGGCTGTTTACCGCCTTCCCTTCAGGCGCTGTCATCATGGCCGCGCAAACCAACGACATCGAATTGATCGATCTGGGTGCCGACGCAGAAGCTTCCGGATTCTATGAAGAATACCCGTATTTCTCCAAGCTGGCTGTACCTGCCGGCACCTATAAGGGTGTCGATACCGATACCCCGTCTTTTCAGGATTCAGCACTCTGGGTCGCCAATGCCGACGTGCCTGAAGAAGTTGTCTACAAGCTGCTCTCCACGATCTACACGGATGAAGGCCTGGCGCACATGGTTGGCCAGAAAAAGACCTTCAAATCCATGACGGTAGAGAACGCCGTCAATGGCATCGTCACGCCCATGCATCCTGGCGCGATAAGGTTCTGGAAAGAGAAAGGCGTGTTATAAAGGCGCCCGGCGGGGTGCTTGGCTTCGGTTGTCAGCGACCAGGAAACGGTCGTGTATAAAAAGCTGCACAGGCTCGAGCAGGTTCTGTTCGATGCCTGTGCCGTATCCTTGCTGGTTTTTTACGCCTGGTCGGCGGTGGTGGCGCCTGCCGCCACCCAGTACCACCGTGGCATCTATGTGTTGGCCACCTATATTCTGGTGTTCCTGGTCTACCGCTCAAGGTCGAAGCTCATGCGAGTGGTGGACTATGTGCTGATGGCGCTTTCCGTCATCACCATCAGCTACTGGATCTACAATTTTGAGGCCATCAACTACCGCACCGGAGCCGAAACCACTCTCGATATGACCATAGCGGTGATCGGCGTTCTGCTGGGTATCGAGCTGGCGCGGCGGGTGGTTGGCAATGTATTCGTCGTTATTGGCGTCGCCATGCTGCTGTATGGCGTGTATGGCGACTACATGCCTGACCTGATTTCCCATGCGGGCGATACCTTTCCTGCCCTGTGTACCTCGATTTTCTACAAGAGTGATGGTGTGTTCGGCATCATGGCCAACGTACTGGCCACTTATGTATTGTTATTTGTATTCTTCGGCGCCTTTCTCAGCCAGAGTGGCGCGCACAAATTTTTCGTGGATTTTCCGTTGGCGGCCGTTGGACACAAGATCGGTGGCCCGGCCAAGGTATCGGTGATTGCATCAGGGCTTTTCGGTTCCATCTCCGGCAGTGCCATCGCCAATACCGTCTCTACGGGCGCATTTACGATTCCGATGATGAAAAAAGCCGGATTCAAGCCGCATATTGCGGGTGCTATCGAACCCGCTGCCTCCATTGGTGGCATGTTTCTGCCGCCAATCATGGGTGCGGGTGGTTTTATCATGGCGGAGCTGACCGGTGTGCCCTATTCCCAGATCATGCTGGTGGCGATCTTCCCCGCGCTGATGTATTTTTTCAGCGTCTATGTCATGGTTCACTATGAGGCGAAAAAGTATAACCTGGTAGGTGAAAAGTCCAGGCATAGCGCGATGGAGATTCTGCGCCGCGAGTGGTTTTATATTACGCCACTGGTGGTGATCACGGTTTTCATGCTTTCCGGCTACTCTCCCGGTTACTCCGCCATTTTGGGTATCGTATCCTGCATCGTGATCAGCTGGTTTCGCAAGGAGACGCGCATCGGGCCGAAAGCATTTATCGCAGCAGCCAGAGACGGTGCCGAAAGCAGCCTGAAAATCGGTGCGACGGTTGGCGTTATCGGTATTATTATCGGCGTACTGACCTTCAGCGGGCTGGTGCTGACCTTCGCTGATATCGTCATTGAACTGGCCGGCGGCTCACTCGTCCTTACGATACTGTTCATCGCCCTCGCCTCGCTGGTGCTGGGCATGGGCGTTCCCGTCACGGCGGCTTATCTTATTACCGCCGTGGTAGCGGTGCCGGCGTTGACGCATCTTGGCGTCAACGTACTCGCGGCGCATATGATCGTCTACTGGCTTTCCCAGGATTCCAACATCACCCCACCCGTCTGCATTGCCGCCTTCGCGGGCGCCACCATCGCCAAAGCCAATATGTGGAAAACGGCCTTCTCCGCATTCAAGTTTGCCAAATTCCTCTATCTCGGCCCTTTCCTGTTTGGTTATGTGCCCGCCTTTTCACTGGATGGCTCGGCGACCGATATTGTTAAAGCCTTTGTGCTGATTATTATCGGCACCTGGTTTTATTCGTGGTTGTTGAGTGGTATCTGGTTGGGTTACTTCAAGAAAGCCGAAAGGATTTAGCCCGCATTTCTCGGTAGTACCCCGTGTTCCCTGATGGGGAAAAAACGGATCACAGCTATCATGACTGGCTGTGATCGTCAGCGCACGGGAAACCGTTGAGCAGGATGTTGAAAAATGCTGTTTTTCAACATCCTGTTAGAGTCCCAGTTTCTTTTCCAGGTAATGAATGTTGGCGCCACCCGCCTCGAATCCCGCATCCCGCATGATGTCCTCCTGCAGGGGGATGTTGGTGAGTATGCCTTCGATGACCATTTCTGAAAGTGCGGTCTGCATGCGGGCGATGGCGGATTCCCGGTTCTCCCCCCAGGCGATGAGCTTGCCGATCATGGAGTCGTAATAGGGTGGCACCGTATAGCCGTTGTAGAGGTGGCTGTCGAAACGAATGCCGGGTCCGCCAGCGACGTGCAACTGGTCGATGGGGCCGGGGCTGGGCATGAAATTTTCCGGGTTTTCTGCATTGATGCGGCATTCGATGGCGTGGCCCCGCAGGACGATGTCTTTCTGCCTGTAGGCCAGTTCCCTGCCTGCGGCGATGAGGATCTGCTCTTTGACGATATCCACTCCCGTGATCATTTCGGTGACGGGGTGCTCCACCTGCACCCGGGTGTTCATTTCGATGAAATAGAACTCGCCATCCTCGTACAGAAATTCAAAAGTGCCCGCGCCGCGGTAGCTGATCTTGCGGCAGGCTTCGGCACAGCGGTTGCCGATTTTCTGCCGGACTTCTTCGCTGATGCCCGGGGCCGGTGCTTCTTCCACCACCTTCTGGTGCCGACGCTGCATGGAGCAGTCGCGCTCCCCAAGGTGAATGGCATTGCCATGCGTGTCGGCCAGTACCTGGAACTCTACATGGCGGGGGTTGCCGAGAAATTTTTCCATGTACACGGTTTCGTTGCCGAAAGCGGTGCGGGCTTCTTCCTTGGTCAGACTGATAGCGCTGATCAGGGCGGCTTCGGAGTTGACTACGCGCATACCCCGGCCACCGCCACCGCCGGCGGCCTTGATGATGACCGGGTAGCCAATCTCCCTGGCCAGCAGGATGCTGCGCTTTTCGTTGTCGTCGATCTCCCCGTCGGAACCGGGTACCGTGGGTACGCCGGATTCCTTCATGGCTTCGATGGCGGTGATCTTGTCGCCCATGAGGCGGATGGTTTCGGGTTTGGGGCCGATGAAGATAAAGCCACTTTGCTCTACGCGCTCGGCAAAATCGGCGTTTTCGGACAGAAAGCCGTAACCGGGGTGGATGGCGTTGGCATCGGTGACCTCGGCGGCGCTGATCAGGGCGGGCACGTTCAGGTAGCTGCCCGCAGATGCCGCCGGGCCGATACACACGGATTCATCCGCCAGGCGTACATGCTTGAGATCCCGGTCGGCCTCCGAGTGTACGGCCACGGTCTTGATACCCAGTTCCCGGCAGGCGCGCTGGATGCGCAGGGCGATTTCACCCCGGTTGGCGATGACGATTTTTTCGATCATGGCTGCTGCCTCACTCGATGATGAACAGCGGCTGGTTGTATTCCACCGGCTGACCGTTTTCCACGAGAATGCGTTTGACCACACCGGATTTGTCCGATTCGATCTGGTTGAGGATCTTCATCGCCTCGATGATGCACAGGGTATCGCCTGCGTTGACCGACTGGCCTTCATTGACGAAAGGTTTGGCGCCGGGATTGGGCGCACGGTAGAAAGTGCCCACCATGGGGGAGTGAATGATATGGCCTTCGAGTTCCGGTTCCTGATTTTCCTCGGCTTCAACAGCAGGAGCAGGAGCGGCGGCAGCAGGTGCAGCCGCCACGGCGACGGGAGGCGGCGGCAGGGTACCGTGGCGACTGATGCGTACCGATTCCTCGCCTTCGTGTATCTCGATTTCGGCAATATCGGAGGCTTCGAGGAGCTCGATGAGTTTCTTTACCTTGCGTATATCCATGAAGTTATGACCCTGTATCTGTGGGTGCGCCAAGGTGTTTGCCGGCAGCCAGCAGGGCAAGTTCATAACCCTGGGCGCCCAACCCGCTGATCACGCCCACTGCAATATCGGAAAGATAGGAGTGATGGCGGAATGCCTCGCGGGCGAACACGTTGGAAAGATGCACCTCTATAAAAGGAATACCCACCGCCAGCAATGCGTCCCGCAGGGCGATGCTGGTGTGGGTAAAGGCGGCGGGGTTGATGAGGATGAAATCCACATCGTCACGACCAGCCTGATGAATTCTGTCGATGAGCCGAGATTCCTCATTGGACTGGAGGAAATCCAGGGAATGCCCTTGGGTTGAAGCGTGGGCACGGAGGGTTTGCTCGATGGCTGCCAGGCTGTCTTGCCCGTAATGGCCTGGTTCCCTGGTGCCCAACAGATTGAGATTGGGGCCATTCAGTATCAGAATTTTGCTCATTGGAAACCGCGTTCCTGTTTGTATATTGCCGGGAACTGCGCTGATTCAGCCTGCAATTGGAGCAATTTTGCGCCAACCTGGCCGATATGTCCAGTATTGTATCCCCCGGGCCGGGGGGAGGTTTTCAGCAGCATAACCATAAATAATTTTAGCGGCTTTGGATCAGCTTCTCCAGCAATGGACGCAATTCGGATTCCAGCACTTCACCGGCCTGGCGAAGCTGGATTTCTCCCCGGTCGGCAACCACTGTATAGGGGAGTGCCTGGAAGCG
>JALWMK010000068.1 GCA_027083925.1 Sedimenticola sp.
CTTGCGTGAGCCGCAAGCTGGACAAGCCGCTGGCGGTGATGATCCAGAGCACCAGCGCCGCCGGAAAATCCACCCTGATGGATGCCATTCTGGCCTTGATGCCCGAAGAAGAACGGGTGCAATACTCCGCCATGACCGGCCAAAGCCTGTTCTACATGGGCGAGACCAACCTCAAGCACAAGATACTGGCCATTGCCGAAGAAGAAGGCGCGGAGAACGCCAGCTATGCGTTGAAGCTGTTGCAGAGTGAAGGCGAGATCACCATTGCCAGCACTGGCAAGAACGAAACCACCGGCGATATGGAGACCAAGGAATACCGCGTGGAAGGCCCGGTGATGCTGTTCCTGACCACCACGGCCATCGACATCGACGAAGAACTGATGAACCGCTGCCTGGTGTTGAGTGTGAATGAATCCCGCGATCAAACACAAGCGATCCACGCCATGCAACGCAAACAGCAAACCCTGGAAGGCTTGCTGGCTGCCGAAGACAAAAAGCACATCATCGACAACCACCGCAACGCGCAACGGCTCATCAAGCCGCTACTGGTCGCCAATCCCTATGCGGAAAAACTCAGCTTCATTGACGACAAGACCAGAACCCGCCGAGACCACCTCAAATACCTGACCTTGATCCGCTCCATCGCCTTGCCTTGCTGCATCAATACCAGCGTGAAATCAAAACCGTGACGCACCACGGCCAGCGCATCGAATACATCGAGGCCACGTTGTCCGACATCGAGACCGCTAACCGATTAGCACATGAAGTCCTTGGCAGAACACTGGACGAGTTGCCGCCACAGACGCGGCGACTGCTTGACCACATCCACCAGATGACTGTCGAACATTGCCTGGCCGAACAGATCGAGCAGAAGGACTACCGCTTTACCCGGCGTGATGTGCGAGAGTGGATCGGTTGGGACAATACGCAACTGAAGCTGCATCTCAAACGCCTTGAAGATATGGGATATCTGCTGATCCATCGTGGCGGACGTGGCCAGAGCTGCGTTTATGAGTTGCTGTACCAGGGTGAAGGGATGGACGGAAAAGCCTTCTTAACCGGACTGATCGACGTGGAAAAGTTAGGGTATGACGGCAACTGGTCGGGGGTAGACGATAGTAAGTCGGCCCCAAGTCGCTCCCAAGTCGCCCCGAAGTCGGGGGCTGGTCGGGGCAGGCAAAACGCCGCAAAGCCAGCCACGGCGGGGCATCTAGAGAAAGCGGACAAAAAAACGCACGTCCAGGGCGCAAAAATGATAGCGCGTCGTATCGTACTGATAACTGCCTGCCTTTAGCCTGAATATTTCACCAAAATAAAAGATTAAATCCCATTAATCCGTTATAATACAGTTGCTTAGGGTGAGCATGCGGGAGATTTTGCCTGTGACGAACTGTAACCAAGAATGGATTGAATTTCCAGCAGTAAAACGCCGCAAGGTGCAAGCGGCCTTTTCCGGGGGTGATATCACGTCGGATGGTGGCGTGTTGCTGTTGCAGGACATGGATCGACGCCTGGGGTTGCTGGAGTCGGTCAATCGGGTGTTGCATGATCCTCGCGATTTAGATTGGCCATCAATGGGCGCATGGCGTGAAGCAGACTGGAGAACAACTGCTTGTTGGTCTTTTCCTCCCGAGCCAATAACTGCTTCATGTGTTCTCTTTGTGTGGGCATGGTAAAGCAGGCCGGACAGGAATCGGGGATGACAGGCAGGCTCGCCCCGGCGGCAAAAGCAGCCGTCTGCGTTTCGCGCACATACACCAGGGGGCGGATGATGCGGATGTCGCCGGCATCGTTCAGATAATGGGCCTTCATGGTGCGCAGCTGTCCGCCGTGAAAGGCAGACATGAGGAAGCTTTCCGCCAGATCATCCAGATGCTGGGCCAGGGCCAGCACATTGTAACCGTGCTCGCGGCAGCTGCTGTACATGATGCCGCGCTTCATGCGCGCACAATAGGCGCAGAAGGAGTCGCCCCTCATACGCTCCTTCGCTTCTTCCAGGATGGGCTGGCGAACATAGTGCCAGGGCAGCCCCAGTTGTTCGTAATAACCCGTAAGCGGGGAGGGGTCGAAACCGTCCACCTCCGGGTCGATGGTGAGTATGGCCAGCTCGAACCTTACCGGGGCATAGGTCTGCAGGTGTGCCAGGATCTGCAGCAGGCTCAGGGAGTCCTTGCCGCCGGACACGCCGAGGAGAATGCGGTCTCCATCACGGATCAGATCAAAATCAGCAATGGCTTGCCCAACTTTACGAAGTAGGGATTTGGGGGGCTTGCTGTAACGGGGCATGGGCGAAACGGCTGCGCTGGAAAAGCCGTAGTATACCTTCCGCAGTAGTAAACCAATATGGGAGTAGAGAAAAATTATGGATACTGCTGTTCTGCCCCATTGTGGTTTAGATCGGTGTTCAAAATGAGCATGATGGAGCAGGGGCGCGCCATCCCAGGAGGTTATTATGTAGAGGCAGATGTGTGTGCCACGGTGGTGGTTTTCGAGGCCATTGCCAAAAGTAATATTATTATTGCATCGCCCAATAAACACACAAATCTGCTGCAGGTGGTTTGTACTGGCGCCGAACAGCCGAATGAGAAACTGGCCCAGATGCTCCTCAGGATCTGGTGATTCGTATTTTGAGACCCTGAGGGCTATTTTTTGTGCTGTATCTGTTATACGCTGCGCTTTGTGCGGCTACATGGATTACGGATTATGCCATGTGCCAGATGGAGGACAGGCTTGTATTCCTGCAGGGAGTCCTGAGTAAATCTGTTGGTGTCGTTCCGGCCTATTGTGCAGATGATGCCTTGGTCAGAGGTAGCATCGAGAAGAAGGGCTTGCCTGGTCTCTGATCAGCATCAGAATACCGGCCAGGTTAATGCGGGGAAAGATATGCGTATTTTGATTGCAGTCAGTCTACTGGTTTTGGTGGTAGTGAGAAGCGCTGTTGCTGCCCCGGTGAATTGCGCAGATGAATCTGCAGCCGGAGTGCCGCAAGTTGAATGCCTGGCGCTGACTGCCTTGTACGATGCTACCAATGGCGCTGGCTGGATAGACAGCAGCAATTGGATAACAGATGCTGCTGTATCAGACTGGCATGGGATTACTGTGACCAACGGGAGTGTCACAGGCATCGACTTGGGTGGAAACAACCTGGTCGGTACTATTCCTGTAGAGATGGAAAATCTGTCCAGTTTGGAACTACTGGATTTTCGCCTGAATTCTCTGAGCGGCCCCATCCCGAAAGAGCTGGGGAATCTGGGCAATCTGATAAACCTGTATATTTACTCGAATAAGTTAAGTGGCACTATTCCCCAGGAGCTGGGGAGGCTGTCTAACTTGCAGACCCTTGCGTTGGGGATAAATGATCTTGCCGGAGCCATACCGCCGGAGTTGGGAAATTTGGGGGGCCTCAGGCATCTATATTTACACAACAATGCGTTTGGGGGTAGCATTCCGCCGGAAATAGGCGGTTTGAGCAACCTGGACACACTTTGGCTTCACAATAATCTGTTGACTGGTGCTATTCCCGAGGAGCTTGGGAGCCTCAGCGCGCTGAAAGAGCTCTATCTTGTAGGTAACCAGTTGACCGGTAGCATTCCGCCTCAACTGGGTCAGCTTACGGCTTTGACCAGGCTCCAGCTTGAGGGCAACAACCTGGAAGGCGCCATCCCTGAAACACTGAATCAAATACCGCCCTCAACCTTGTACTTTCGAGTGAATGATAACCATCTGAATGCTGATGCGCAGGGAAATGCCATCATTTTAGGTACATTGCAAGCCTGGTATGACAGCATCCCTGTGGATTCCAAGGATATTAGCCGACAGGCTCCGCCACTACAGCCGGGTGTCGAGATTGATCCATCCTCCGGTTTGGTTACAACAGAAAATGGCGGCAGTGACAGCTTCGGTGTGGTGTTGAAAAAAATACCTACCGGGGATGTAATCATTGCTTTTGCCAGCTCAGACACTTCTGAAGGCAATATAGCCCCCATTTTGTTGACCTTTACGCCAGATAACTGGTTTTTGGAACAAACCATTACCCTTACGGGAGTGGATGATGACCGTGTTGATGGCAATAAAAATTATTCTATTGCTTCAACCGTCAGCAGTAGTGATGCGGGCTACAATGGCATTGTCGCCAATGATGTAAATGCCATGAATGCTGACAATGATCAGTATGGTGTTACGATCTCTCCCACAAGTGGTCTGATAACAACGGAAGATGGCGGAGCCGCTACTTTCAAGATGCTTCTGAACGCCCAGCCGGATGCCGATGTGGCTGTTGGGATAACCAGTACCGATGTTGGAGAGGGGGTAGTATCTCCTGCCAGCCTGGTGTTTACTCCCGACAGCTGGAATATGCAGCAGATTGTTACTGTCACAGGTGTTGATGATGCGCTGGATGATGGCAGCCAGGGTTATACCATACAGACCAATGTTGTCAGCCATGATTTGAACTATGACGGGATCGGGAGCGCCAATGTCAGCGTCACAAACATAGATAACGATTCTGCTGGCGTTACGATTTCTCCTACCAGTGGACTGGTAACGTCTGAAGATGGAAGCACCGCGATATTCAGCGTGCAACTCAATTCCCGGCCTCTGGCGGAAGTAACCATTGCTCTTGCCAGTAGTGACGAGGGAGAAGGCACGGTATTCCCTGCTGCCCTGATATTTAGTGTGGATAATTGGGCTGTCCCCCAAACTGCCACCCTCACCGGTATAGATGACAATCTGGTCGATGGCAACCAGGGTTATTCCATCACACCCTTAGTGATCAGCAATGATGCAAGCTATAACGGAATTGCCGCCAGTACCATCAGCGCCTTAAACATGGATTCCGATGCTGCTGGTGTAACGGTTTCCCCCTCTAGTGACCTTATTACCAATGAAGATGGTGGCATGGCTGTCTTCAATGTGTTCCTCAGCACGCAACCTGCTTCTGATGTGACAATTGATCTGAGTAGCAGTGATGAAACCGAGGGCATGGTTCAGCCTGGTTCATTACGCTTTACTCCTCAGGACTGGAATAACCCCATTACCGTCACAATTACCGGACAGGATGATACTGCTTTTGATCATGATCAGGACTATGTGATTTTTACAAGCAATACATCAAGTGCGGATAACGACTACAACAACATCGATATTCCTGATGTTACCGTTACCAATGAGGACAATGAAACCTGCAGCAGCCCGCCGGATAATGTTGTTATAGGATTTTCCAGTTTTTCAACATCTCCTGATCCTTATATCTGTATAGCTGACATAGGGTTGTCAAACGCTCCTGACGGCCAGCCTCCCCTTACCGTAGAGGAAGGTGCGGAGGTTCGTATTTACTCTCCTGCCGTCATTCTCAATATGTTCTTTAAGGTGGAAAATGGTGGAGTACTGTCGGTGGCCCAGGCGGCGCCCTGAAGAACGTGCCGAAATAAAAGTGGGGTAGTGGAAGGTGGTGGTCAGTGCAAGGGCTATTGTTTTACTGCCATTGCCACGGTGTAGCGCTTGCCCTGCTTGATTTTTTCATGGTTGCCGAAGACTTCCTTGAAGCTGCGGGCGATGAACTGGCGCAGGCCGGTGATCACCACCACATAGAAGCGCCCGCCAGGCTCCAGCCTGTCCTTTATATCGTTGAAAAACAGGTAGTAATGTTCCTTGCCGGTTTTGGCGGGGAGATTGGTGACGGCCAGGGTGAAGGTCTGCTTCCCGGGAACCTGGTCGAGGCCGTTGCTCAGAAATATTTCAGCGTTTTGGATGCCGTTCAATGCGGCGTTCTTGCGCGCATAGTCCACGGCGACGAAGTCCTTGTCTACCAGTGTGCAGTGGCCACCGGGGGCGCTACTGGCGATGGCCAGTCCCAGCGGGCCGTAGCCGCAGCCCAGGTCGATGGCCTTTTCATTGGGCCGGATTTCCAGGTGCCTGAGCAGTAAATGCGTTCCGGCATCAATGGCTTTTGGTGAAAACAATCCCCAGGTGGTGTGGAAGGTCATGGGGCGGCCCAGCAGCTGATCCTGGATGATGATGTCCTGGCGCAGTTTGTCCAGATCCGTGGTTTTGCTGTTCATGGGGGATTTCCGCAAACGAGGCAGCCGGGGTCGGCCTTGAGTTTGAGGCTGCGCAGCTGCATTTCCAGGGCGTCTACCAGTAACAGCCGCCCGCTGAGAACCTCGCCGGCGCCGCTCAACAGTTTGATTGCTTCTGTTGCCTGCAGGCTGCCGATAATGCCTGCAACGGGCGCCAGAATGCCGTTTGTGCTGCAGCTACTGTCGAGTTCGCCACTGTCGCCGTACAGGCAATGGTAGCAGGGCGCGCCGGGCCGGTTGTTGAACACCGATACCTGGCCTTCCCAGCGGATGGCGGAGCCGGACACCAAGGGAACCCGGTGGCGGATGCTGGCGCGATTGATGGCGAAGCGGCTGCTGAAGTTATCGGTGCAGTCCACGACTACATCACTGCAGCTTACGACTTCGTTGAGTGTCTGCTCGTCCATGTGTTCATGGATCAGCTGCACCCGGCATTCGGGATTGAGTTGTTGAAGCATGTCTTGTGCCGATGAGGTTTTGCGGTTGCCGATCTGGCTTCTGGTATGGATGATCTGGCGCTGCAGGTTGCTCAGGTCCACCTCATCGTAATCAGCGAGAATGAGCTTGCCCACGCCTGCGACTGCCAGATACATGGCCACGGGAGAACCCAGTCCACCTATCCCCATGATTAAAGCCGTGGCGCCGAGCAGGCGTTCCTGACCGGGCACATCGATCTGTGGCAGCATAATCTGGCGGCTGTATTGCAGGAGTTGCTCGTCGTTCATGTCCATGGTCAGCGAGAATAGCATCCAAGGGTGATTCTGTCCCGGCGTTGCAGATCCTGGCGGGTCTCGATGCGCTGGAACCCGGCTTTATTGAACAACTGCCGCATCCTAGCGCCCTGATCCATGCCGTGTTCCACCAGCAACCAGCCATCGGGCTGCAGGAAGCCGGGGGCGCTGCGGATGATGGTGCACAGATCCCGCAGACCATCCGCACCAGCGGTCAGGGCGGCTATTGGCTCATAAGGCAACCCGTCTTCGAGCAAATGAGGGTCATCTTCTGCAACATACGGCGGGTTGCTGAGAATAAGGTGATACCCCATGCCCGCTTCCAGTTCCTGAAACCAGTGGCTGCAGGCAAACCGGATGTTGTCGATGCGGTGCCGCTGGGCATTTTCTTCCGCCAGTCTCAGGGCGTTTCTGCTGGCATCTGTGGCAGTGAGCCGCCACTGGGGGCGTTCACTGGCCAGGGCCAGGGCGATGGCGCCGCTGCCTGTGCCAAGATCCAGTACCTGGGGTTGTGCGGCTTTCACCTGAAGGGCGAGGGCGGTTTCCACCAGCAATTCCGTTTCCGGCCGTGGGATGAGGGTATCCGGAGTAACGCGCAGCTGCAGTGACCAGAACTCCTTGCAGCCGGTGAGATAGGCCAGGGGTTCGCCGCGCAGTCGGCGCTGCAGCAGGGACTGGTAGCATTCGAGCTGGGCGGAATCGAGGCGGTACTCCGGCCAGGCATACAGCCAGCTGCGATCCTTGCCGAGGCTGTGGGCGAGGAGCAAGGAAGCGTCGGCGGCCGTATCTGCAGGCAGTTCCGCAGCAGTGGCCAGCAACTCTTGTACGCTGCTCACGCGGCGGAAAGTTCGGCCAGTTGTTCCGCCTGGTATTCTTGCATGAGGGGATCGATGATCTGATCCAGCGCCCCCGCCATAACCTCATCCAGTTTGTACAGGGTGAGATTGATGCGGTGATCCGTCACCCGGTTCTGCGGAAAATTGTAGGTGCGGATGCGTTCGGATCGGTCGCCGCTGCCTACCTGCAGCTTGCGGTCAGCCGCCAGCGCCTGGTTCTGCTGTTGCTGGGCGGATGACAGTAGCCTTGCCTGCAGCAACGACAGGGCGCGGGCCTTGTTCTTGTGCTGGGAGCGCTCATCCTGGCATTCCACAACCACACCAGAAGGCAGGTGGGTGATGCGCACGGCGGAATCGGTTTTGTTGACGTGCTGCCCGCCAGCACCGGAGGCGCGGTAGGTATCGATGCGCAGGTCGCCGTTATCGATCTGGATATCGTCGATATCATCTGCTTCGGGAAGAATGGCGACGGTGCAGGCCGAGGTATGGACGCGCCCCTGGGATTCAGTTTCCGGCACCCGTTGCACCCGATGGGCGCCGGATTCGAATTTCAACCGGGAATACACGCCTTGGCCGGTGATTTTTGTGATCACTTCCTTGTAGCCGCCATGTTCGCCGGGGCTTCCGCTGATTATTTCCACCAGCCATTTCCGCTGTTCCGCGTAGCGCAAATAGGCCTTGAACAGGTCTCCGGCAAACAGCGCGGCCTCGGCGCCACCGGTGCCGGCGCGAACCTCCAGAAAGACATTGCGCCCGTCGTTGGGGTCTTTGGGAAGCAGCAGTTTCTGCAGTTCAGGCTCCAGTGCCTGTTGTTGCTGCCGGGCTTCTTGCAGGGAATCCTGCGCCAGATCCGCCATCTCCGGGTCGTCCAGCATATCTTTGGCGGCGCTGATTTCTTCCTCTGTGCGCAGATAGCGCCGATAACAATCCACCACCGGCTCCAGCTGCGCATACTCCTGGCTGAGGCTGCGGTAGCGATCCTGGTCGCGCTGCACTTCCGGATCGGAGAGCAAGCCGGTGATTTCCTCGAAGCGATCCTGGATGTGCTCGAGTTTGCCGCGGATGCTGCCCTTCATTTGTCAAGCTGGAACAGGGTGGTAGCTGCTTCCAGCAGCTCCCGGTGCCCGCAGGAGCCGGCTTCTCTGAGTTGCGAACTGGGGGTATGCAGCAATTTGTTGGTGAGGGTGTTGGCCAGAAACTCCAGGGTTTGTTCCGGCGTACAGCCGTTTTCCAGCATGCGTAGTGCTTTTTCCAGGGTTTGCTGTTTGATCGTATTGGCTTGTCCCCGATAGCTCTGGATCATTTCCACTGCGTCGAGAGAGCGCAGCCAGCCCATGAATTCAGTGGTTTTCAGTTCGATGATTTCCGCTGCCTGCTCGGCTGCCTGCTGTCGGGACTTGAGGTTCTCCTGTATCACCTCTTCCAGATCGTCCACAGTGTAAAGGTATACGTCGCGCAAAGAGCGTACTTCTGCCTCGATATCCCTTGGCACGGCGATATCCACCATGAACATGGGTCGATGGCGGCGCTGCTTGAGAGCGCTTTCCACCGCGCCTTTGCCGAGAATGGGAACCGGGCTGGCAGTGGAGGAAATGATGATATCCACCTCCGGTAAATGGGTGGATATTTCGGTGAGGCTGATGGCATAGCCACCAAACTGTTCAGCCAGCTCATGTGCTCTTGCAACGGTGCGGTTGGCGACGATGATCTGGCCGATGCCCTGTTGCTGCAAATGCCGGGCGGTAAGTTCGATGGTTTCACCCGCGCCGATGAGCATGGCGGTTTGCTGGGAAAGATCGGAAAAAATCTGCTTGGAAAGGCTCACGGCGGCGAAGGCAACAGATACCGGACTGTCGCCGATAGCTGTATCGGTGCGCACCTGTTTGGCGGCAGAAAAGCTGTGCTGGAACAGGCGTCCCAGAATCTTCCCCACGGTGCCGGCATCAGAAGCCGTCTGCCAGGCAGATTTTACCTGCCCGAGGATCTGCGGCTCGCCCAGCACCAGGGAGTTGAGTCCGCTGGCGACGCGCAGGAGATGATCGACGGCCTTGTGTTCCTGGTGCAGGTAAAGATAAGACGTCAGGCTGCTGCTGTCCAGGCCGTGGAAGCGGGCAAGCCAACTTTGCAGCTGGTCTGGTTTGATGTTGCAGCCACAGCAGTAGATCTCGGTGCGATTGCAGGTGGACAGAATAATGGCTTCGCCAGCCCCTTCTGCTTCAGTAAGGGCGCGCAAGGCGCCAACAATGATGTCCGGGCCAAAAGTAATGCGCTCGCGGATATCCACCGGAGCGGTTTTGTGATTGAGGCCGAGAACCAGAAGAGTCATATTCGTTTGCGGGGCAGGCTTCTTAAATGATGGCAATAAGTGGAAATTTTCTGCTATCGGCGGCCTGAATGCAAGAATGGCGTGCAATTGCGGCAGAGCGTCTGGGGTTGGAGCATCATTTTCGCCCAGTATATCAGTGGATTTTTGCCTACCACAAAATAAAACGGATTGCATTGAAAATGTGGCAATATAAGATTATTTAGTCAATAATCAAGGCGCGGTTCTGGATTGCCGCAATAACAATCCCCGTGAGCGGGGGAAGCGGAACAAAGGACTAGCCCGCTTTGTCGCACAGGCAGCGTGCATCCAACAGTAATTATAGTTACTTGTTAGTTTTCCTGAAGTAGTTTATTGCCACGGGAGGAGAGATGCCGAAAACGCGACGTGGAGCCGCGCTGCTATTGATCTTGGTTTGGGGATATGTACCCGCCAAGGCAGGAGTGACCCCGCAATTGCCTTACCCGAGGGAACAGCCTGCTGCGCTGGAGATCATGCAGCAGGTGTATTTCGTCAATCATTTTTACGCGCTGAAGAATTTTGCGATCACCAGAAAGGGACGCAGGATAACGGTTTTGGTCAGCCGAACCAAGGGGAAGCGTCCCACGACCAACACCCTGGAGCGCTACCTGAACAACGATTACGCAGATGACCCGGTAATCAAGGCCAAGGATCTGGCGATTTTCCGCTCGGGAAAGTTGCGCGGAACCGGGATATTGATTACCGACTACGACGATGACGCCAAAAGCCAGTCCTACATGATCTGGCTGCCGGCCTTGCGCAAGATCCGCCGCTTTGCACAACCAGCCCAGGATGATTCCTGGGGCGGACTGGATTTCACCTTCGGCGACGTGGTGCTGCGCAAACCCAAGCATGAAACCCATGAGCTGTTGGGTCGGCAGGCCTTTGAATCCTGCCTGCATGGCATGGATATCCCGCAACAGCATCGTAATCGCTACACACGCCACCTGGCCAAAGAGTCTTGTGCCGCAAAAGGGAAAACGGTATACAAGGTCAAAAGTACAACCAAGTTCAAGGACTGGTGGTACGACTATCGTGTTAACTATGTAGATACGAAAACCTTTGCCGATTACCGTACCGAATATTATAAAAAAGGTGAAAAAATAAAGCTGATCGACCGGGACTGGAGCAGCCTGGGTTTGGAAGATCCCAGAGCCTTGTCCTGGGGTTACTGGTACGGAAAGAATTTTCGTACCGGCCACGAAAGCTGGGCGGTTGTTCCCAAGGAAGTGGTCAAGTTCAACGCAAAATTTAAACCCTCATTGTGGTCAGAGCGTACGTTGCGCAAGATCAAACGCTGATCGCTTTTGACAGGCTATGAGGTTCGGTGTTTCCTTGTTTCTCGGCGATGGAGAATGGAACCAGGGAAACGTATATGACGGTAATCCATGAACTGCCGGTCCGGGATTATTCTTACATCCAATCGCAGGAACTGAAATTGATGATAAAGAAAAAGATTGTTGTCTCTATCGCCGCTACGCTGTTGGCTGCCAGTTTGACGGCGCAGGCGGGCGTACCCAAAGACTTGCCATACCCTTCGGGTGAGCTCACCGCAGATCAGGTGGCCGAGCAGGTGTATTTTGTCAATCACTTCTATGCCATGAAAAATTATGCAATCGTCAAGAAAGGCAAGAAGGTCACCGCCCTCATATTGAAGGGAAAGGGGGAGAAACCTTCCACCATCACTCTGGAACGTTTCCTGAACAACGACTACAGTGATGGTGTGGTGCAGGCCAAGGATCTGGCGATTTTCCGCTCGGGAAAACTGCGCGGAACCGGCATGTTGATCACCGACTATGTCGATGACAACAAGTCCCAGTCCTATATGATCTGGCTGCCGGCATTGCGCAAAATCCGCCGTTTTGCCCAGCCAGCGCACGATGATGCATGGGGTGGCAGCGACTTTACCTTTGGCGATGTCACCCTGCGCAAACCGCTGCATGAAACCCATGAACTGTTGGGCAAGGAAACATTCAACGATTGCCTTGGTGTCATTGATATTTCCGAGAAACAGCGTGGCCGCTATACCCGAAACCTGCCGGAAGCGGCCTGCCAGCACAAAGGCAAGGAAGTGTACAAGCTGAAAAGTACCACCAGGTTCCAGAGCTGGTGGTACGACTATCGCGTCAGCTATGTTGATGCAAAAACCTTTGCAGATTACCGTACTGAGTATTTTAAAGACAATAACAAGATCAAGGTGATCGACCGCAACTGGGTGGATGCGCCGCTGGACGATCCTCGTGCCCAGTTCTGGGGCTACTGGTACGGAAAAACCCTGGCGACGGAACACGAAACCTGGGCGGTGATTCCGGAAGGGGTGAGCGTGGCCAATGGGGATTTCAAGGACAAGCTTTGGTCAGAGCAGACCTTGCGCAAGATTAAGCGCTAACCAATACCTGAATCCGAGGGTTCATGACGGCGCATGGCGCAAGCGCTTGATCCCCCGGTGGTTCAAAATATGCCCGCTTAACCTGAAGGTGAAGCCAGGATTTTTTGATTCCACCGGGAAATCAATATCATACGCGCTGCATCCGCCCTGAACCCATGGATTCAGGTAATAAATATCATCCACAGGCGTGGTCAGTGAGCTGGTGCCGCCTGGTAACGGAGAGAGCAAAATGTATAAACGTTCAACCCTTTACATGGCAGTAGCGGTGGTAACTGCATTGCCAACTACGGTCGGCGCCGGCTTTTTTGAAGACATTGAAGTGAACGGCTTCCTGAAAAACGAAACATCTGTTTTTCTCAATGACGGCCAAATGACCAGCGAAGCGGACAGCATGCTGGACAACAGCCATCACAATGCCGGTGATGTCATGAAATTCGAGAATTCAGCGCGCTTCTTTGTCAATGGCCTGATTGGTGAAGAAGCCAGTTGGCACATGGACCTGAACATCGTCTGTGATTCCAAAGGCATCAACTCCAATTACCGCTGCCATGAAAGTTACACCCAGAATGACTGGCTGCGGGAACTGTACGCAGATTTTGCTGTTTCCGACTGGAACATTCGTCTCGGCAAGCAGCAGGTGGTTTGGGGTACGGCAGATGGCATCAAGCTGCTGGACATTATCAATCCCACCGATTACCGTGAAATGGCGCAAAACGCCATGGAAGATTCCCGCATCCCCCTCTGGATGCTCAATGCAGAACGCAATATCGGCGACAGTGGAAACATCCAGTTTATTGTTTCTGAGAATCGCAAGAATGCCATTCCCGGCCTGAACCGTGATGGCGATTCCGGGCATCCCTTCATCATGAAAGGCGTGGATTCCATTACCGGCGGCGTGAACGGCTTCCTCAATGTCACCCCGGCGCTGGCCAGCGTGGCGGGCAGCTTCAACGGCGCCGCCATGGGAGGCATGTTTACCGGAAATCTCAATATGTCCGGCCTGCTGCCCTTTGCCGGCATGACCGTGGACGGCTTTGCGAGCACACCGGTCATCTATGGTTTTCCCTGTCCGCAAACAGGCTGCGACGGCACCCAAGTGCCTGTCGCTTTTGGCCCGGGTTATATTGTGTTGAACAATATCGCCCAGAACGGCCTGTACCAGGGAGACCCCAACGCCAACAACAATATCACCAACCTGCTGAACGTGAATGGCCCGCAGGTAACCCAGATCAGCTGGAACCCGTCCAATCCGGAATCGGCATTTGAATACATGCCAAACGCCACCTTTGCGACTTTCAACACCTTTACTTCCATGAATGCCGACGGCACATTTTCCGGCGCTACGACTTCCTACAAGGTGGATGATCCTTCTGCCTCGGAGCCAAATGCGGGATTGCGCTATCGCGGTTCTTTGGACAACGGCCTGAACTTCGGCGTCAATTATTTTTATCACTACAGCGCCAACCCGGAAGTCAATATGAGTTGGCATGACAAGGTGACCGGAGAAAAACTGACCGTGCTCAGAGTCAAGGGCACACAGGTTGGCACAGATCCAAACGGCAACCCGGTCTTCATGCCCAATCCGGGTGATACCCTGGAAGCCGGCCAGATAGGCAACAACGCCATGAGCGATCCGGGAGCCATGCCCACCGTACTGCTGATGAATGGGGCCGGGCAATTCTATGGCGCATTCGACCCAACCACCGGCATGCCCAACGCCAACCAGAATGGCGCAAGCATGCGCATGACCGAAACCCGCTCCCGGGTGCACAGCATCGGTGGCTCTCTGGATTATGGCACCCGGCTTGGCAGCCTGCCTGTCGTGTTCCGTGCAGAGTTGTTGTATGACAAGGATGAAAAACAGCCCGTTGTGGACAAACGTCTCCTGGGTATTGGCGACCTGACCAACGCCCTGACCATGGAAGACATGGACAAGTTTAGCTATGTGCTGGGCGTGGACATCACGGTGCTGACCAATATGATGATCAGTGGCCAGTTTATTCAGCAAAACAATCTGGACTTCATCGACGATTCCCGCACCTGCACCACCCAGGCGGGAAATGCCTTCGACTGTTCCCGCTATACGGGTGATTTCTCCACCTTGCATTTGACCAATGGCCTGAACAAAGGCTGGGAGAACAAGGAGTTTTATTCCCTGTTCTTCTCCAAGCCCTTTGGTGAAAGCCAACTGGGCCGCTGGAACAATATCACCATGGTTGAAGACGGTGGCGGCTTCTGGAATCGGTTCGATATCGAGTATTCCTTCACCGACGAGCTGATTGGTTCTGCAGAACTGAATCTTTACTGGGGCGATGAAGATACCACCTTCGGCCAGTTCAAGGATTCATCGAATGCCCAGATTGGCGTGAAATACATCTGGGAATAATCAGCTGACAACAAGGCAGGCGCCAGGCAGCGCCTGCCTGTGCAGAAAATTGCAGTATCCGGTGCGCCGGCAGGCGAAGCTGTTCTCGCGGCCTGCCAGCCCCGTACTCACCAGCTCCGGCGCTCGATTGGGTTCCGGGTGCTTTATCAAGGCCTGTGCTTCGGGCTTTGCCAGTAGTATTTGATCATTCGAGCAAGCGGTATATCGAGGAGTTCCTTATGGGAGAGCAGATTCAGAAGAAGGGAATGGCGGAGAGATATGCGGATTTCGTGCTGAAGTTCCGCGGGTCCATCCTTCTCTTTCTTATTGCGGGCACGATTCTGGGCGCCTTGCAGATCCCCAATCTGGATATCCGCAACGACCCGGACACACTGCTGCCTCCGACCAATCGTTATGTAGCCACCAATCTCTATGCCGAGCACAACTTTGGCATGGGGAACCTGATGGTGTTTTCTCTCAGAGTGAAAGAAGGCGATATCTATCAACCATGGTTTGTGAACAAGGTGCAGGATTTGCACCGTAAACTGGTGGAGCTGCCTCATTCCCGGGAGGCCAATTTCATCGATTTCGCCGCGCAAAAGATCAAGTACATGACATCAGATGAAAATGGCCTGGTGTTCAAGCGCCTGATTCCCACATCCGGCATCAGCACCGATGACCCGGCCAAGGCAAAGGAGCAACTGGATTTCCTCAGGGAAGGCATCAAGAGCAATCCGGTGATGGCGCCGATGCTGGTGGCCATGTTCGACGCGGAAGGAAACCGTTGTGCCTACGAGGATTATCACAAGGAAAGCTGTGTGGCCAGTGCAGCTTATATCATCGCTGATTACACAGATGACGTGAAGGAGATGTATCTGCCCTGGGTGAAGCAGGTTCGCAATCTCATGGATGAAGTTGCGCAAGATGGGCGTGTGGAACTGCTGGTGGCTGGTGAGCCGTATTTCCTCGCCTGGATGTTGGCGGATCTGGTAAATAAATGGTGGCTGTTCGCCATTTCCATCGCCATTGTCATTGTGGTGCTGTGGATGGAGTTTCGGGACTGGCGGGGAGCGATCTTCCCGCTCATCGGCGTGGGCATGACCATCATTTTCACCCTGGGACTGATGGGCTTCACTGCCTTCAAGCTGACCACCATGATGGTGCTCACGCCAATGCTGCTGCTGGCCATCGGCATCGGACACTCGGTACAGGTTACGCGGCGCTTCCTGCTGGATTACGGCCAGTCCGGTGATTGCGAGGCGGCGGGGCACAAGGCCATCTCCCACACCATCGTTCCGGCCACCCTGTCTATTATCACGGACATGGTGGGCTTTGCGACCCTGGCGTCCGTAGATATCTCCTTCTACAAGGCGTATGCCTGGTTCGGCATGTTCGGCATGCTCACCTTGCTGTTGACCACCACCACGCTGATTCCCCTGCTGCTCACCAAGTTCCCTCCCTCCGCTGCAAGCTGCAAGGCCGGCGGCCATAAATGGGAAAGCCAGGCTGGCAGGTTTCTCACCAAGGTCGTTATGGGGCCGGGAAAATGGGTGCCCATTGCCTTTATCGTGCTGGTTATGGGGGCTTCTGTCTACTACACCAATCTGATGAATTGGAAGGGCGACCCCCAGGCGGCGGTGAAGCTGGCTGAGGAAGGCGACATCATGCCCGGGGTGGAAAAAGGCATCAACTATGCCCGTGCCGCCTTCAAGGGAAGCTCGGATATCTGGAAAGATCTGGTAAAGCTGAACGAAATCATGCCTGGAGTGATCTCGGTGAGCATCCCCATCCGCGGCAAGGAGCCGGTATTGCCGGATTGCTCCGAGGACCAGTTGTTTCCGGAAGACATATACGATATTGAAGATGTAAATAAGCGCAATGCAATATGCGCCAAAGAAAAAACAGCCAAGGGCTGTTGGGATACAGAGGCTTGCGGGGCGCAGGGCATCTATAATCAGGCAGACGTGCTGGCGGATATCGAGGCCATGGAAACCTGGATGCGCCAGCACCAGTTCATTGGCTATACCGGCTCCTATGCCCAGTATGTGCGCCTGGTGAACATGCTCCTCAGCGCGGAGCCGGGGGTGAAACCGAGTGTCAAGGATCTTGCCATACCTTCCAGAGAATTCCTCACCAGCATCGACCCGGATGATGACCGGGACCCCGACGCCATTGTGCAGCTGTACAACGGTCTGCTGGAAATGATGACCTCGGACGGCGACATGGACTCCTTCGTTTCCACCGACTGGAACGAGGGCGTCATTCTCGGCTTCGTCAACACCATGGATCCCCGGGAAACCCACCAGGTCACCATGGACATCCAGCAATATATCGAGGACCACAAGAACGACAAGGGGTTCAGCAAGGTAAACTTCGGTTTGCGTTCCGGCCCGGTGACGGATTTGTCCGGGGATACGAACGAACTCTCTGCAGAGGGACCCAACTATGTGCGCCCGGCAGTGGGGGGCTTTCTCGGCGCCACGGAAGCGACACGGGAAGTGGCCATGGATAACTGGCTGATCGGCCCGCTGCAAACGGCACTGGCGGTGTTTGTGATCGCAGCGCTGATCTTCCGCTCCCTGCTGGTGGCAGGCATCCTGATCTTCACCCTGCTCATCACCCTGTTCGCCCAATATGGACTGGGCGGTTATTTCACCTCGGTGGAAAACTGGTCGGGCAACCTGGCCTTCCATTTGCTGGTTACCCTGAGTATCGCCATGGGGCTGGGCGTGGATTACGGAATCTACATGCTTTCGCGCCTGAAAGAGGAAATGGTCGAGACCGCCGGAAACTGGGAACTGTCTCTGCGTAACACCCTGAATACCACTGGATCAGCGGTTATCGTGTCCGTGGTGGTGTTGCTGGGCAGCTTCATCCCCCTGGTGGCGACAGATCTGGCCAACACCTGGGGGTTGGCCATGTTCATCGGTGAGGCTCTGGTGATCGATGTATTCACTGCTCTGATGTTGCTGCCAACCCTGGTGTACTGGTTCCGGCCCAAATATGTTTTTGCGGAATACCGATAGCGCAAGCGGGTCAGATGAGCGAGCCGTGCGGCGGCCACCTTGAAGTCGTTACTGCGCCGGCAGGCCTGTTCTTGGCCCCTTGATTCGTGCTATTCCCCCGCCGGGTTAACCCGGAAATTGCACATCCTGGTGCAATGCAGGATTTATTTTCCGCTCCCATGCAGCTTGTTCATCAGCTGCTGGTAGTTCCCTGAGATCAGTTCGTCTATTTGACCGATGGCCAGGTCTATCGCCTCTTCAGTCTTGTGCTGATCCTCCCGGGAGGGCCTGGAGAGAACATAGTCAGTCACCTGATCCCGATGCCCGGGGTGGCCTATTCCCAGGCGCAGGCGGTAGAAGTCCTTGCTTCTCAGGGCGGAAATGATGTCCCGCAGTCCGTTGTGACCCCCGTGTCCGCCGCCTTTTTTCAAGCGCACGGATCCGGCTGGCAGATCCAGTTCGTCATGTGCCACCAGAATCTGTTCGGGGGCGAGGCGGTAAAAATGCACCAGGGCGCTGGTTGCCTGGCCGCTGCGATTCATATAGGTGGCGGGCTGGAACAGCCAGCAATCCCCGGCGGGGAGGGACAGTTTCGCCAGCTGCCCGAAAAATTTACTTTCCGGACGTAATAGCACCCCATGTTGGCGGGCAAGCTCATCTACAAACCAGAAGCCGGCATTGTGCCGGGTGTTCCGGTATTTTTCACCGGGGTTGCCAAGCCCGATAATGCAGTGGATCCCTTGTTCCATGTTCTTGGCCTGAAGCTTGAATCTGTGGATTTATACCTGAACCCACGGATTCAGGTTATTGAAAGTAAAAACGGCGGCCCGAGGGCCGCCGCTGGTGGATGGCCAGAATAGGAGCTTACTCTTCTTCTGAGGAAGGCTCTTCTTCTGTTTCTGCTTCGGCCTCGGGAGTCTCTTCTTCATCGACAGCCTTGGCTTTGGCCTGCATGGCCACAACCAGCTCATCGTGCTCGTGCTCATCGCCGTGGGTCATGGCGACAATTTCGACATCTTCAGGCAGCTTGATGTCGCTCAGGTGCAGCATGTCTCCAACCTCCATGGCAGATACATCTACTTCGATGTATTCGGGTAGATCCTGTGCTTCGCAGATGATCTCCAGATCAACCAGTGCACGGGAAATGGTGCCGCCAGCCTTGACGCCAGGGGCGCTTTCTTCGCCAATAAAATGTAAAGGAACATTCATTTTGATGCGGTCGGTGGCAGCCACGCGCAGCAGATCGAAATGCAGCACAAAGGGCTTGGCCGGATGGCGTTGAAGATCCTTGAGAACCACGCGCTGCTTCTTTCCATCTACTTCCACTTCAACAATGGATGAGTAAAAGGCTTCGTGTTCCAGATGCTGCGCCAGCTTGTTATGTGCGGCAGCGATCATTTCGGGATTTTTTCC
>JALWMK010000069.1 GCA_027083925.1 Sedimenticola sp.
TAACAGCTGATTATCACGCTAGCACCAAATATCGTAATACCCGGCCGGCACTGATATTGTAATACCCAGAGAAATGCCCTTTAGAACGTAGGGCGAAATAGCGCAGCGTATTGTTCCCTACGCGGGTTAGGAATTTCTGTCTCTTTGGTTGCCAGTCCCTCATATACAAATCTGAAAATAGCCATTCATTGGCATATCGACTTTCGTTGGCAAATCCAGAAATAGCCGCCAAGTGGCGGCAAATCTGGATATAGTCTTTGAGGATCTGATTTTTCTCTTGGAAAATCTGGCTCAAAGGTTGTGCCTACGCCTACGCCTACGAGGACTCAATCCCAACTCAAAGCCCCCCCCGTCTGGTATTCGGTAACGGTCGTCTCAAAAAAGTTCTTCTCCTTGCGCATGTTGGCCTGTTCGTCCAGCCAGGGCAGGGCGCATTCGGCGCCGGGGAAGGGTTCTTCCCAGCCGAGCTGTACGGCGCGGCGGTTGGCGATGAAGCGGAACTGTTCCATGTGGTCTTCCTTGCGGTAGCCGAGGATGGGGTCGCGCAGGATGTAGTTGGCGTAGTCGTTTTCGCAGGCTTCGGCTTCGTCCCACATGTCCTTTATGGCCTTGGGGTCGAGGCAGACGTTCTCTTCGTGGATGATCTGCTTGACCACGCGGATGCCGAAGGAGGCGTGCAGCACTTCGTCGCGCATGATGTACTGGAACTGTTCGGCGGTGCCTTTCATCAGGCCGCGGCGCTGCAGGGCGAAGATGGGGCTGAAGCCGTTGTAGAACCAGCAGCCTTCGAAGATGCCGGCGAAGAAGCTGTAGGCCATGACGAAGTTTTCCAGTTCGTCGCGGTCGGTGAGGTCGATGTCGGCGCGCAGTACGGATTCGAGGCGGCGGTTGGCCATCTGGATCTTGCCATTGATTTCCGGCACTACGCGGTAGCGGTTGTAGATCTCGCCCTGATCCAGGCCGATGGTTTCGATGCAGTGCTGGTAGGTCCAGGTGTGCAGGGCTTCTTCGTACACCTGCCGGGCCTGGTAGATCTGCAGTTCGGGTGCGGACATCTTTTCCATCACCGCCAGGCCGATGTTGCGCATGGCGAGGATGTCGGAGGTGGTGAGGTAGGACAGCACGTTCTCGTACAGATGGCGTTCTTCCAGCGTGAGGTTGTGCTGATGGTCCTGCACGTCCTGGGCCATGTTGATGTCCAGGGGTGTCCAGTGGTTCTTGTTGGCGTTGAGGAAGTATTCCCAGGCCCAGGGATATTTGAATGGCGCCAGCTGGTTGATGTCGGTGAGGCCGTTGATGACGCGCTTGTCGTCGGGGTTCACCGGCTGGATGTCTGCAGCCGCGGGTACTTCAGCCACGACCGCTTCAGCAGCCGCTGCGCTGGTGGCAGGCATTTCGGCCTTTACGGGCTCCAGTCTGGCTTCTTTGGCAGGGGTAAGAGGATCGTCCCAATTCAACATAGTCTTAATCTCCTACTGGCAGGCATCGCATTCGGGGTCGAGGATGGAACAGGCTTTGGGCGCTGCAGCTGGTGCCGCGCCAAGGAGGTTGACCCTGTTGTCGCTGTTTGCCGAGCTGGTGGTTTTTTCCTGTCCGGTGGCGCCCATGGAGCGCAGGTAATAGGTGGTTTTCAGGCCGCGCACCCAGGCCAGCTTGTAGAGGTTGTCCAGTTTCTTGCCGGAAGGCTCGGCCATGTACAGGTTCAGGGACTGGGCCTGATCGATCCATTTCTGGCGGCGCGAGCCAGCCTCCACCAGCCAGCGTGGGTCTACTTCAAATGCCGTGGCGTACATGGCTTTGAGGTCATCGGGTACGCGGTCGATGGGCTGCACCGAGCCGTCGTAGTATTTGAGGTCGTTGACCATCACTTCGTCCCACAGGCCGAGTTTTTTCAGGTCGTGCACCAGATAGGGGTTGACCACGGTGAACTCGCCGGAAAGGTTGGATTTGACGAACAGGTTCTGGTAGGTGGGTTCGATGGACTGGCTCACGCCGCAGATGTTGGAGATGGTGGCGGTGGGGGCGATGGCCATGGTGTTGGAGTTGCGCATGCCCACGGTCTTCACCCGCTCGCGCAGGCTGCTCCAGTCCAGGGTCTGGCTGTCATCCACCTGCAGGTAGCCGCCGCGTTCTTCGGCGAGGTTGTGCATGGAGTCGAAGGGCAGTATCCCCTGGCTCCACAAGGAGCCTTCGAAGCTGGAATACTTGCCGCGTTCTTCGGCCAGGTCGCTGGATGCCTTGATGGCGAAGTAGCTCACGGCTTCCATGGAGCGGTCGGCGAACTCGATAGCGGCGTCGCTAGCGTAGGGCAGTCGCTGCTTGTACAGGGCATCCTGGAAACCCATGATGCCCAGCCCCACGGGGCGGTGGCGCAGGTTGGAATTGCGCGCCTGGGGCACGGAGTAATAGTTGTATTCGATGACGTTGTCCAGCATGCGCATGGCGGTGGAGATGGTCTTCTCCAGCTTTTCCATGTCCAGGCCGTTTTCGGTGGTGTGGCGTACCAGGTTCACCGAGCCGAGGTTACACACGGCGATTTCGTTCTGGTTGGTGTGCAGGGTGATTTCCGTACACAGGTTGGAACTGTGTACCATGCCCTGGTGCTGGTTGGTGTAGCGGATGTTGCAGGGATCCTTGAAGGCCACCCAGGGATGGCCGGTCTCGAACAGCATGCCCAGCATCTTGCGCCACAGATCCACGGCTTTCATGCTGCGGTGGATGTTCAGCTCGCCCCGGCCGGCTTTTTCCTCGTAGTTGCAATAGGCGGCTTCGAAGGCTTTGCCGGTGAGGTCATGCAGATCCGGCGTCTCATCGGGGGAGAACAATGTCCAGTCATCGTCTTCGGCCACGCGTTTCATGAACAGGTCAGGAATCCAGTTGGCGGTATTCATGTCGTGGGTGCGGCGGCGTTCATCGCCGGTGTTCTTGCGCAGGTCGAGGAATTCCTCGATGTCGATATGCCAGGTTTCCAGGTAGGCGCAGACGGCGCCTTTGCGCTTGCCGCCCTGGTTCACGGCCACGGCGGTGTCGTTGGCAACCTTGAGGAAAGGCACCACGCCCTGGCTCTTGCCGTTGGTGCCCTTGATGTGGGAGCCGAGGCCGCGCACCGGCGTCCAGTCGTTGCCCAGGCCGCCTGCGAACTTGGACAGCAGGGCGTTGTCCTTGATGGCGGAATAGATGCCGTCCAGGTGATCGGGTACGGTGGTCAGGTAACAACTGGAAAGCTGGGGGCGCAAGGTGCCGGAGTTGAACAAGGTGGGGGTGGAGCTCATGAAGTCGAAGCTGGAAAGCAGGTTGTAGAACTCGATGGCCTTGCCTTCCCGGTCGATTTCGTTGATCGCCAGTCCCATGGCCACGCGCATGAAAAACGCCTGGGGCAGCTCGAAGCGGGTGCCCTTGTTGTCGTGGATAAAATATCGGTCGTAGAGGGTTTGCAGGCCCAGATAGGTGAAGGACAGGTCACGCTGGGGCTGCATGGCAGCGGTAATCCTGTCCATGTCATACTGCGCCAGGCGGGTGTCCAGCAGTTCCAGCTCCACCGCACGGTTGATGTAGTTGTGGAAGTAATCGGCGTATACGTCTGCCATCTGCTGCTGGGTTCCCGCCCGGGGCATGGCCAGAAAATCCAGGGCTTCGCGGCGCAGGATGTCCATCAGCAGGCGGGCGGCGGCATAGGAATAGTTGGGTTCGGTCTCGATGAGGGTGCGGGCGCTCATCACCAGAGTCTGGGAAACGTCTTCCTCCTTTACCCCGTCGAACAGGTTGCGGCAGCTGCTGTCCAGAATGACTTCGGGGTCGGTTTCTTCCAGTCCGCTGCAGGCTTCTTCCATCAGAGTGCGCAGGTGTTGCACGTCCAGGGGGTGTTTCGTGCCATCGGCGAGGGTGATATTGACCAGATGTTCCTCAGCGCCGGATTCCTTTTCCTGCTGCAGGCGTTCCTGGGCGCGGGCTTCGCGGTACAGCACATAGTCGCGGGCGACTTTGTGCTCACTGGCGCGCATCAGAGCCAGTTCCACCTGATCCTGTATGTCTTCGATGTGGACGGTGCCGCCATCCGGGTTGCGCCGCATCAGGGCACCCGTAACTTGTTTGGTGATGTTTCTGACCGCATCATGCACCCGGGCAGAAGCCGCTGCGCTGCCGCCTTCCACAGCAAGAAAGGCCTTGGTGACGGCGACGGTGATTTTGTTGGCGTCAAAAGCGGTGACCTTGCCGTTGCGGCGAATGACGCGCAGTTCGCCCCAGGTATCGTCTTTACTGGCGGGGGGGGATTGCATGGCGCCGGTGGTTGGCGGTGTGGCAAGGGTATCGGTGCTGACAGGTATTCCGGTGGTGGCCATGTGGTGTTTCTCCCTGGGGGTAAATGCTTGGTTGCCTGATTATCAGGCATAATATGTGGGCATAATATCCGTGTCAACCACAACATCTTGTGTATAAGCTTGTTGGTAACCGGTGAAGACTTGTGTGAAAACCTGTGGATAAATTGAGGGAAAAAAGAATAGATTTGTAAATTCAGCAGCTTGGAGTTGTCAACATGATGGGAGGTGGCTGCGTCGTTGTGAGACATCCCGCCTGGATTCCGCTATGCGCCTGAGCAATCAATCCCCAGGTCCACGACCAATCCTGGATCTGGGGGTAAATGCATGATGCGAGGTGCTGGGAGCAGATCGGGGAGGAGGCCTGTCCTGTAAATCGGTACAATGGCTTTGTACTGCCTGAACCCACGGATTCAGGTACTGGACAACAAGTGGAATATCAGGGGGCAGCTTGTCTGAAGAAAAGTACATTCCGGGGCAGCGCTGGCTGAGTGATATGGATCCGGATCTTGGTCTGGGAATGGTGTCGGAGCTGGAGCATCGCCGGCTGACGGTGGTCTTTCCTGCGGTTCAGGAATCCCGGGTCTATGCCTTGCCCGATGCGCCCCTGACACGCATGGTGCTGGAGCCGGGTAATCGTTTTCAGGACGAAAGCGAGCAGGAGTTCGTGGTGCTGG
>JALWMK010000070.1 GCA_027083925.1 Sedimenticola sp.
GAGGATATTGAAAAGCTGGCTGGTGAAACAGCCGGAGTTGATCTGTCGGGATTTTTTGCCCTGGCGGTACATGGCACCGGGGATTTGCCCTTGCAGGACTGGTTTGCTTCTGTGGGTATTGGCTACCAGCTACGTCCGGCACAGAACCAGGAGGATTGGGGTGGTGTTCGGGATGAATCCGAAGCAGTGGAGCCAAGACCCGCTCTCGGGGCGCGCTACCGCCAGCAAGAGGGTCTTGTCGAGCTTGTGCAGGTCTTTGATGGTGGTTCCGCCCAGGAAGCGGGTCTGTCGGCGGGTGACAGACTCATCGCCATTGATGGATTGCAGGTGACGGCCAAAAACCTGGATGCGCTTATTGGGCGATTTGCCCCCGGGGAAAAAGTGCTGGTGCATGCTTTTCGCCGGGACGAGCTTATGGCCTTCTCACTACCCGTTCAGCTGGTGCCGCAGGATACCTGTGATCTCTGGTTTCTTCCCGAGGCGCAATGCACATCCGCACAGCTTGCCAGGCGCCGCAACTGGCTGAATGAGCAATGAATGCGGAGGAATATCAACTGCTGAGAGTGCTCGCCGATGCCGAATTCCATTCCGGAGAGGTACTGGCCGGGCAGTTTTCCGTTACCCGTGCCGCCATCTGGAAACGGGTGCAGAACCTGAACCAGATTCCCGGTATCGGCATCCAGTCAGTACGCGGCAAGGGCTATCGCCTGCCCGCCGCCCTGGAGCTTCTTGCTGTGGACGCCATACTTGCCCGCATCGGGGCTGGCCTGCGCCCCCGGCTGCCCGAGCTGCAGCTGTTGCCGGTCATTTGCTCCACCAATGAATACCTGTTGAATCAGTGCAATCCGTTGTTGCACAGCGGGCATGCCTGTGTGGCTGAGTACCAGAGTGCAGGGCGCGGCCGGCGGGGCAGGCAATGGGTATCGGTGTTCGGGAAAAATGTCTGCCTTTCCCTGGCATGGCGATTTGATCTTTCCATGGCTGATCTGGCAGGCCTGAGCATTGCCGCCGGGGTGGCCGTTGCCAGGGTGCTGACTGCTCACGGTTTGCAAGGCCATGGCCTGAAATGGCCAAACGATATTCACATTCACGGGAAAAAACTGGCAGGCATACTGGTGGAAGCCAATGGTGAAATGGAAGGCCCCTGTCTTGCTGTTCTTGGTATTGGCCTGAATATCCGGCTGCCTGCATCGGTGGCAGGGGATATCGACCAGCCGTGGACGGATCTTGCCGCCCACCTCGCTCCTTTGCCGGATCGCAACGAACTGGTTGGTGATTTGCTTGAGGCACTGTTGAATGCCTGTATCCAGTATCAACAACAGGGTCTGGCTCCCTTTCTGGCAGCCTGGAAAGAGTATGATATCTACATGGGCAAGCAAGTGGAGTTACTCATGGGGAACAATACGCTCACGGGAACCTATGCTGGGTTGGATCACCGGGGAGGGCTGATTGTGGATGGCCCTTCAGGAAGGCAAACCTGGTATACCGGAGAAGTCAGTTTGCGGGGCAAAACCTGAAATGGGGCGGCTGTATGTCGATCTGGGCAATTCCCGGCTGAAATGGATGCGAGATTTTGCACCCATGGAGGCGCTGGCGTATTCCGGAAACCGGCTGCATGGGCAGCTGACTTCCGCGTGGTATGGAGAAGCTCCGCCCGAGCAGGTCTGGGTGGCGTCTGTGGCGAACCAGGTGGCATATGACAACCTGCTGAACTGGCTGGTGGACTGCTGGGGGCTTGTTCCCCATGTCATGGAAGTATCTGCCGCAGATTGCGGCCTGACTTGCAGCTACCGCGAACCCCGGCAACTGGGCGTGGACCGCTGGGCGGCGATGATTGCTGCCTATGCCGCTAAGCCCGATGGTGTCTGTGTGGTAGATTGCGGCACCGCCGTCACCCTGGATGCTGTGGACGGGCAGGGGCGGCATCTGGGTGGTTATATTCTGCCAGGTGTGGATGCAATGCAGCGGGTGTTGCAGCAGGAAACCGCCATTGAGACAGAAACCGATGCCACTGTTGACGGCCGGGAGTGGGGAAACAGCACCTCCGGTTGTATTGAACTGGGAACATGCAAATCCATTGCAGCTCTGATTGAGCGGTCAGTGGAGCAAATGCAGGCTGGCGGCGTCAGTAACCCTGGCCTGATATTGACAGGCGGGGGAAGCGGGTTGATCGAACCGTTCATGCAGATCGACTACCAACACCGGGATGCGCTGGTGCTGGAAGGAATACAATTGTACGCAGAAGAGAAAAGCTGATGATACGCCTGTTGCTGGGCCTGCTGATTGCAGGCAATGTGGTGCTGTTGCTGTGGATCCAGTATGGTGATTCCAGGGGGAATGACAGCCAGCAGCTGACCCGCAAGCCGGATTTTGGTGATATCCGCCTCCTGCGGGAAGTGAGCGCACCGGAATTGCCGATGCCGGAGCAACTGGCGCCCCCGGATCCTGAAGGGGAAGTGGTGGTGCCAGCCCCGCAGCAGGTATTGAGCGAGCCTAAAACCGAGCCTGAGCCTGCGATCGTCTATTGTGGTGAGCTAGGGCCGGTTCGCAGCAGGAATATGGCAGAAGGCTACCGGCGAGTACTTTCCCAAAGTGAAGCCGCTGCCTTGCAGGTAGAAGTGAGAACGGGTCAAGAAACCACCGGCTATTGGGCCATGATCCCGGCGCAGCCGGATGTGGCCAGTGCCGAAGCCATGCTGAAGAGGTTGCAGGCGGCAGGTTTGGAGGATCTGTGGCTGATTCGCAAAGGGGAGCTGGAGAATGCTATTTCCCTGGGTTTGTATACCGAAGAGCGCTATGCAAGGCGTCATGCTGACAAGGTGCGTAAATTGGGGTTCGAGCCGACCATAGTGCCAAAGAAAAAGAAGGCACGCGTGTATTGGGTAGTGTTTTCCGGAGTTGCAGAGATCGTGCTGGCAGAATTTGATGCAAAGAAACTGCCCGCCAATACAGTGCTGCACAAAAAAGTTTGCAAACAGACTTTGACTGGTAACTGACAAGCTGTAAAATACGCAGCCCATGCCGGTGTAGCTCAGTTGGTAGAGCGCCTCACTTGTAATGAGGATGTCGTGGGTTCAACTCCTGTCACCGGCTCCAATCACAAAAACCCGTCATGTTTGACGGGTTTTTGCTTTTCCCAGACTGTTACCATACCGCCCTGTATAACAAACAAGGTAATCGATATGTATAAGCTGCTGTTTTTATTTGTATTTATCATGCCGTTTCCAGTGGCGGCGGCTGTAGCAAACATCAACAATGCGGAGCTGGAAAAGCTGATCAGCGAGGGCGTTCCCGTGATTGACATTCGCCGTGCGGAAGAGTGGCGGCAAACAGGAGTGGTCAAAGGCAGTCATTTGATCACCTTTTTCGACAAGCGGGGCAACTACAATGTGCCCGCGTGGCTGGAGAAACTGGCCCCCATTGCGGATAAGAACCAGCCTTTTATACTGATTTGCAGAACCGGCAATCGTACCGGAACCCTGAGTAACTTTCTGGACAAGAAACTGGGTTACACCAAGGTCTATAATGTCCGAAGAGGGATCACTGACTGGATTGCCAAAGGCAAGCCGGTAGTCAAGCCCGGTAGTTGAGCGGTTTCATCGGAGTAATTATCTATGGGTTTCAAATGCGGAATCGTGGGTTTGCCCAATGTGGGCAAATCCACCTTGTTCAATGCGCTTACCAAAGCAACCATCGCAGCAGAAAACTACCCTTTTTGCACCATCGACCCCAATGTGGGCATTGTCCCTATAGCAGATCCGCGCCAGAACCGGATTGCCGAAATCGTCAAGCCGGAGCGCATTGTCCCCACCACCATGCAGTTCGTGGACATTGCCGGCCTGGTGGCAGGTGCTTCCAAGGGGGAAGGTCTGGGCAACAAATTTCTGGCGAATATCCGTGAGACAGATGCCATCGTGCAGGTAGTGCGCTGTTTCGAGAACGACGATGTCGTGCATGTGGCTGGCAGGGTAGATCCGCTGGCCGATATTGAGGTGATCAACACTGAACTGGCGCTGGCCGACCTGGAAAGTGTGGAAAAAGCCCTGGACAAGACCGCTCGCATGGCCAAGACCGGTGACAAGAAGATCCTGGCCCACAAGCTGCTGCTGGAGAAAGTGCATGAACATCTGGATCGGGGTCTGCCTGTGCGTTCCCTGCGGCTGGATGAGGATGCGCAGGCGGCGCTGTATGAGCTGCATTTGCTGACCATCAAGAAAGTATTGTATATCGCCAATGTTAGCGAGGACGGGTTCGACAACAACCCTTATCTGGATACAGTGCGTGGACACGCACAAGAAGAAGGGGCAGAAGTCGTGCCCATATGCGCCGCCATCGAAATGGAGCTGGTGGAGCTGGATGATGAGGACAAGGCGGATTTTCTGGCGGAAATGGGTCAGGACGAGCCAGGCCTGAACCGCGTGGTGCGCGCCGGATACGGTTTGCTGGGGCTGCAAACCTACTTCACCGCCGGTGTGAAAGAAGTGCGCGCCTGGACCGTGCCGGTAGGTGCTACCGCTCCCCAGGCTGCCGGCGTTATTCATACAGATTTTGAGCGGGGTTTCATCCGTGCAGAAGTCATCGCCTATGAAGACTTCATCGCCTGTGGCGGTGAGCACAGAGCGAAGGAAGCGGGCAAACTCCGTCTGGAGGGCAAGGACTATGTTGTTCAGGACGGGGATATAATACATTTCCGTTTTAATGTTTAGCTCAGGATCGGCCCTCAATCGAGGCTCTCGGGTTTAGGGAGCTTTAATTTCGATGCAGTACACCATGCCTGGGCAATAGTTCCCCGCAGGATACAGGCTATCCTGGGGCGATCGATTGGCGGCAGCATTCTTGTGAGGCTTTTACCTGTGCTAATCTGTAGGCCGAACTGACTAAGGAAGAGCTGGATATGCATAGGACAACCTGGCTGATTGCTGCGGTGTTGTTTTTTTCGTGCTCGCCTATCACCGGGCTGGCTGGAGATGGTGTTGGAGCGGCTGGTGCAGTTGATGGCATCAATTCTGCTTTGCTGCGCTCAGAGCTGGAAAAAGTGCAGTCCAGAAAGGATTTGCTGCCAGAACGCCAGAAGGCCATTGCCACCGTCTATGAAGAAGCGCATGACTGGCTGGCCCAGGCGGATCAGTATAAGAACGCCACCAAGCAGTTTCTTGCTTCCCGCACCAGCGCACCGACGAAAGCCAAGGCAATCCGTGAACAGCTGGGCAAAAAGGTAGAAAAGCTTCCGGGGGCAGGCCAGTTCAACAACAAACCCCTGGAAGAACTGGAACAATTGCTGGAAACGGAAAAAGCAAAGCAGGCTGCCCTGGAAGCCCGGGTGGCGGAGATGGCACAAGCGGTGGCCATCGAGGCGAACCGTCCTGATGCGGCGCGCAAAGAGCTGACGGAATCTGGCCAGCAAATGGATGAATTGCAAAAAGCACTGTCTGCACAGGAGTTGCCTGCAGATGCCATGACGTTGGCGCAATACCGACGTAATCAGGCAAAGCTGCTGGCGCTGAAAAGGCAAACCGCCATGCTGGAACAGGAAATGCTTTCTCACCCGGCGCGCCTGGCGCTGAGCAAGGCGCAACTGGAGCAGGCCGAAACTGAAGCGGCGCTCGCCGGCAAGCGGGTGGCGTCGCTGGAAGATCTGGCCAACAAACGCAGGAAAACGGAAGTTGAACAGGTAAGCAAGGTCGAGGAAAGGAAAGAACAGGATATTGCCGAAAAGTATCCCGCCCTGAAAGACATCGCCGTGGAAAATGCCCGCCTTGGTAAGGAGCTCAAGGATACGACCCAGACCCTGGAGCGCGCCAGCAAGCGTGACAATGAACTGCGCGAACAGGCGCAGCGTATGGAAATGGAATACCGCAATACCCAGCGCAAGGTTGAAATTGCCGGGTTGAAAGAAGCGCTGGGGCAGATCCTCCTCGAACATCGCAAGAGCCTTCCTGATCCCCGTGAGTACAAGAAACAGGAGGCGCGCCTGAGAAAGCATGTCACGGAAACCGGGCTGCGCCAAATCCAATACAAGGAATTGCGCCGCCAGCTGGATGACCTGGATGCAGCTGCCACCAGCCTGCTTGGCGGGTTGCCGGAGCAAGAGCGGGCCAATCTCAAGAAACCCCTCGCAGAGCTGTTGCAACGCAAGCGGGAACTGCTGGACAAACTGATTGCAACAGATGAGGCCTATTTACGCGCCCTGAGCGAACAGGATGTCATGTTACGGCGGGTGCAGGAGGTGTTGCGCACCTATGACGAGTTTCTGGCGGAACACCTGCTGTGGGTGAGAAATACCACCGTGCTTGGCCTGGAAGATCTGAAAAAGATCCCGGCTGAACTGCAGGCATTGTTCAACCTGCCGGCCTGGTTGGAGGTCTGGAAGAACTTTGCCCGGCAGCTGTTCGCCTCGTACCTGTTTTATCTGCTCCTGTTGCCAGTGCTGGGCGCGTTCTGGCTGAGGCGGCGTATCAGGAATGCTTTGGTTATCAGCAGCAACACCATTGGGAAACCGGCCGGAGGCAGTTTCTCTGCTACGCTGAAAGCGCTTCTGTACAGTTTTCTATTGCCTGTGGCGCCGGCGTTATTGCTGCTGTTGCTGGCATGGCAGTTGAAACAGGGTGCAGGTTCCTCTCCCTATGCAGACGCCCTGGCGGAGGCTTTTTATTGGGCCTGGAAGCCGTTGTATTCTCTCTTGCTGCTGCGAACGCTGGCTTGCCGCCGCGGCGTGTTGGAAGCGCATTTCCGCTGGCGCAGGGAAAGTATCCAGCGCCTGCGCAAGGCAGTTGGCTTTCTACTGTCGTCGTTTATTCCCGTATCCATGCTGATAGTGATCCTGATCAACGTTGGGGAAGCTGGCCTGGTTGGGGTGCTGCTTAAGTTTGCCTTCCTGCTTGCGGCAGTTTCCCAGAGCGTTTTCATCTATATGGTGTTTCACTGGAACAGGGGGGTGGTGGCAAGTTATCTGCAGCAACACCCCGGGGGCCTGGCGTGGAAATCCCGCTGGTTGTGGTTTCCGTTGATGGTGGGTATTCCCATGTTGCTGGGAGCCCTGTCCATGCTGGGCTATGTCTATACCGCCGCCACGCTCCTGAAGCAGGTCATCAATACCTTGTGGCTGGTTGCAGCATTGGTGGTTCTGCAGCAGCTGGCGGAACACTGGCTGTTGCTCAGCCGTAGGCGCATTGCCTACCAGGCGGCGCTGGAAAGGCGCAAGGCAATGGCGGAAAGGGAAACGGAAGAGCATCCTCCGGAAGCGGAAGCCGGAACCGAGATCAATGAACCCAAAATCGACCTGGTAACCCTGAGCAAGGAAAGCCGCAAATTGCTTAACGCGGCCATTCTGATTGCTACGGTTATCGGCTTGTGGCTGATTTGGGCGGAGTCTCTGCCTGCACTCGGTGTTCTGGATACGATTCCATTGTGGCAACACGGCACTATGGTAAATGGCGTCGAAACCCAGGTTCCTGTAACCCTGGGGAATCTGCTGCTGGTTGTTGCCATCATTATCACCACCCTGGTGGCATCCCGGAACCTTCCGTCACTGCTGGAGATTATTCTTTTGCAGTATTTTCACCTGTCCTCCGGCAGCCGTTACACCACTCGCACCCTGGCCGGCTACACCATCGCTGCAACCGGCATGGTGCTGGTTTTCAAGGCCGTCGGCGGCAGTTGGAACCAGATCCAGTGGCTGGTGGCGGCCTTGGGGGTGGGTATCGGGTTCGGCCTGCAGGAGATTGTCGCCAATTTCATCAGCGGCCTGATCATCCTGTTTGAACGCCCCATTCGTGTGGGGGATTATGTCACCGTTGGTGACAGCAGCGGAACGGTTACACGCATCCGCATCCGCGCCACAACAATACTGACCCGGGATCGCAAGGAACTGCTGGTGCCCAACAAGGAATTCATTACCGGGCGCCTGCTCAACTGGTCATTGTCCGACCAGACCACACGGCTAAAACTTGCCGTGGGCATCCCTTACGGGGCAGATGTGGAGCTGGCCGAAAAACTGATGGTGGAAGCGGCCGAAGAGCACCAACTGGTACTTGAGGAGCCAAAGCCCTTCGTGTACTTCCAAAGCTTTGGTGACAGCGCCCTGCTGCTGGAACTGCGCTGTGTGATCGATTCC
This sequence comes from Sedimenticola sp., assembly GCA_027083925.1. Classification (GTDB taxonomy): domain Bacteria; phylum Pseudomonadota; class Gammaproteobacteria; order Chromatiales; family Chromatiaceae; genus Thiolapillus. The sequence goes on from JALWMK010000070.1 coordinate 8,114, forward strand.
ATAGACTACCGTGTCTCCACCCTGAGCGAACTGCATCATGCCATCAATCGCAAGTTCCGCCAGGCAGGTATGGAGATTCCCTATCCCCAGCAGGATGTGCATCTGGATCTTCGCGGGCCACTGGAAGTAAAGCTGCAACCCTGATCAGGACTTTCTTGACAATGTTATGATTCCACACATGAAAATACCGCTACTGATCTTGGTTTTGCTGCTTGGTGGCTGCGCCTATCAATCACCGCCCGCCCGTTTCTTTGTGCTCAGCCCGCAAGCAGAGGTGTCCCCGACGGCGCACTCTGACCTGCTTCTGGGTGTGGGGCCGGTAAATCTTGCGGACTATCTGGATCGCAACCAGATTGTGCGTAGAGACACCGAAGTGCGCCTGCGGATGGACGAGTTCAACCGCTGGGCTGGCGACCATGGAAAAAACATTACCGCAGTACTGGCGGAGAATCTTGCCAGAAGCTTGGGTGCGGATGGTGTGCTGGCCTATCCCTGGGCGTCTTCTCTGGATCTGGATTATCAAGTGGTGGTGGATATCAAGCGTTTCGACGCCGGGCCGGATAACCTGGTTGTGCTGGAAGCACAATGGCAGCTGCTTAGAGAACCCAGGCAATTGTTGCGGCTGCAGCGCTCGCATATTGAAATCCGGGCGGCAGATAACAGCCATGAGGCACAGGTCGAGGCGCAAAGCCAAGCCCTTGCCGAGTTGGGAAAGGCCATTGCCGCTGCGGTACAGGCAGCGGAAAGCAGCTGATCAAAATACGCTGCCGGCAAGCGCTGAAAATCAGTTATAATCCCCACCCCGCCGCCCGTAGCTCAGCTGGATAGAGCGCAGCCCTCCGGAGGCTGAGGTCAGAGGTTCGAATCCTCTCGGGCGGGCCATATAAAAAATCCCGCTTCAAGCGGGCTTTTTTATATGGTTTGTCCGGGGGCGGATTTGCACCTTTTCCGGTTCGATAAAAGGGCAGCATCTGCCGGTTTGACATTTCCTTCATTCGGAAAATAAAGTCGCCAAGAGTCTTTTCGTAGTCTGGCTGACTCAAAAGAAATCCACCGTTGTGCCCGCCTTTCATTGTTGCGAAAAACTTCGGCTGGTTCGCTGCCTGGAATGCTTTTGCACCAAGGCGAAAGGGAACGATCTCGTCCTGCGGGCTGTGCAGCATCAATACTGGTGATTTGACCTGCTTCAGATAAGCAGCGGTATTGAATTGATAGCGCAGCAGAACCAGCCGGGAAAGTATGGGAAAAAATGAATGCGCCATGTCTTTTGCGGAGCTGAAGGTGGACTCAAGGATCACCCGTCCCGGCTGAACCTCTGCGGCCAGTCTTGCCGCAACTGCACCACCGAGGGAGCGCCCGAACAAGATGATGTCTTTGCCGTTGTATTCTCGTTCATGGGTCAGGTAATTCCATGCTGCCCTGGCATCTTTGTAGAGTCCGGCTTCGCCCGGTTTTCCTTGGCTCTTGCCATAGCCCCGATAGTCGAAGATAAAGACGTTCAGACCCAGACGGTGAAAGACCTCCAGCGAATCGCCGCGGTGGGAGATGTTGCCTGCATTCCCGTGAAAAAAGAGCAAAACCTGTTTTGATGCAGGTTGGGGAAGGTACCATCCGTGCAGTTTTATGCCATCTTCTGTTTCCAGGGACACCTCTTCATATTCAAGTCCCCAGTCAGCGGGCGTCTGGCCAAACTCTGGATACGGGAAAAAGGTCATCGATGGCTGCTGCAGGTACATGGCGCCGTTCAACAGGGCGAGACCCGAAAGCAGCAGCAGGCCGTTTTTTATCAGGCGGGTCATCAATGCGCTCTTCCGCTTTGCATTGCTGTGCCAAAGCGGCGCGCCTGGGACATGAGTCCTTCCACGCGTATGGCACGCATGGGGCTGAAGGGAAGGCCGGCGTTGCCCAGCATCCGGGCGACCCAGACGTTGCAGGTGTTGAACAAATGATAGCGCTCGTTGGATAGGTAGAAGCGGCTGTTTCCATAGATGCCTGAACCCAGGGGCTGAAGTTTTCCGGTTTCATCTTTAGCGAAACTCCCGGCGATCTTGCGCGAGAGCCGCCTGAAGTCATCAGTGGGCAACTTGATTCTGATAATCTCGCTGTTGGGAAAATAGGCCGTCACGGGGGAGGTGAAGCCGACAATGTGCAAGACGCTGGTGGTGGGCAGCAGCGCCGCCTTGGCGATGAGTCCAATGCCCGGATCAGGCGTGCGGTAGAAATCCCTGTCGCCCCAGCCCACCTCCAGATAGCGTGAATCGGGAAAATCCTCCAGTACCAGCCAGTCCCTGGCACCGAGATCGGCGCGATACAGTACGATTCCGGCGTGCCAGCCATGGCTGACCAGGTAGATGGTCTTTGTCGGTGGGTTTGCACTGCGAACGGGAGGATCCTTGACCGCTGCACTACAGGCGCTGGCGAGGGCTGCGAGAACAAGGATTCCGCTCAGCATCAATCTTCCTCTGCCGGGAAAACGACCCTTGCGGCTTTGGTTTATCCTGGTAGTGGCGCCAATCATGTGGAAAGAACCTGCAGGATGTCATTCCAGGCTTGCGCGAGATTGTTGCGGTTGTAACCGCCGCCGCCCAGTACCAATAGCCGTTGGCAGGGCAGGGTGGACAGCGCCCGGGCGACCATGCGGTGGGTCTTCGAGGACAGTTGCAGATGGGTGATGGGGTCTCCTGCAATACTGTCTGCACCTGCCTGCAGAATACAGAATTCCACATCGAATTTGTTCAGGAAATCCCACGCGGCCGGCCAGCGCTTATCAAACAATGCATCATCTGCGTCCGGTGGCAGCGGGATATTCATCTTGTATCCCGTGGCGGCTCCTTTACCTGTTTCCACGGCTGCGCCTGTACCCGGGTAGAGAAAACGGCCATCTTCATGGAAATCAACAAAGATGAGTGAAGGATCATCCTCAAAAGCGTAGAACACCCCATCGCCATGGTGGGCGTCAATATCGATATAGGCGATATGCTTCAGCCCGTGGACAAGCTTCAGGTGCTCGATCACGATTCCACAATCGTTGATTGCGCAAAAACCTGCTGCGCCGGTTCGGCGGGCGTGATGCAGCCCCGCGATGGGCACGAAAGCCTGTGCACATGCGCCGCTCATCAATTGATCTGCGGCATGACACACGGTGCCTGCAACGTTTAGCGATGCTTCCAGCACTCCTTCGAAAGCCGGGGTATCCCCTTCATCCAGATAACCTTTTCCGGTCTGCGTCTTTCCTTCCAGTAGCTGTACATAGGTTGGTGTGTGAAACAATTCCAGCAATTTTGCAGGGGCGGAAACCGGAGGAAGGATGTGGGTGTGGTGCGGCAGGCCGCGGCGTTCAAATTCCTGCTGAAATGCACCCATGCGATCGGTGCCGAAAGGATGCGGGTCGCCAAAGCCGTAACGCGCCAGTTCCGGCCCGAGGTAGACACAGGTATTGCCCATGAAAAAATACCTCCTTTGGGAGTTGTCGAATTCTTCCGGGCTTCTGTCCCGTGCCCCTTTTCGTGGATGCAATCGATCCAGAACCCCGGGGAACGCTATTCCTTGACAATCTCCACGGCCTGCACGAAGAGAATACTGGGAAACTCTCTTTTCAGGGTATTGCTGAAGAAGTTCTTCATGGTGATACCCTGGGAATAGCGAATCAGGGCGCCATCAGCTACTGTCTGTTTTTGTGTGGCTATCCAGATTTTCTGGTCTCCCTGCTGTACTTCGATGTAGGTATAGTTGTTGGTCGGAATAGTGCTGATAACAGTGCCCTCGTTGACGAGGGCTTTTCCGCCATTGTCCGGTGATGCATTCATGGGTTGTGGTATGGATGGGTGCCCCTTGGGCAGGGTTTCCGCCATGCCCGGCGTGGAAAAAGCAAACAGCAGGCTGAAAATGATTGTTTTCATAATTGGCTCCATCATTTGGGCACCTCTATTATTCCCCCGCCGGGTTAATAATAGAGGTGCCCATTTGTTCATTTTCCTGAAAAGCGCATGTAAAGGAGGCAGGAATTCGACCACCTTTGCAGGAGTACTTGATTTATTGAACATTCAACTATACCACCATTTTTCGCAGACGAAGCAAGCATTCCCGGGGATGCTACGGAAGTTATTCACCTGGCATCACCTATATTGGTGCCGGGTTAATAAATAATAGTGCAATGGCAGGAACCGGGGTCTGCCGGGAGCTAGGTCTGTGGATATTCAGGGCAAGGGTGTTTATACTCTTTAGGATAGACCTGAATCCATGGGTTCATGACGGCGCATAGCGCAAGTTCTGGATCCCCCAGCGGTTCAAAAAATGCCCGCTTAACCTGAGTGAGGCGAGGATTTTTTGATCCCACCGGGAAATCAATAGCATACGCCCTGCATCCGCTCTGAACCCACGGATTCAGGATAGAAAGAACGATAAAATGGAATGGTTTGAGATGCCGCATAAACGGAAGCCTTGTCTGTTTTGCACGGGAAGGCCTTCGTTTACCACGATACCGAATAGGTGGGCCGAGTGATCAAGATAATGATTGTTGGAGGAGGGAGTGGTGGTACGGCGCTGCTGCCGATTTTGCATGAATATCCCGAGATCGAGGTGGTGGGCGTAGTGGATATACGCGATGATGCACCGGGAGTGCTTCTTGCCAAAAAGCTGGGGATACCCACCGAAAATCGCTATTGCGTCCTGCTGGAGCAGCTGGATGTCGATATTGTTATTGATGTGTCCGGCAGCAGGAGTGTCTCGGAAGATCTCTGCGCCAGAATGGCCAGGAAATCCATCGAACTGATCGAGGGGATCAGTGCAAATCTGCTTTTCAAGCTTATCGATGAGCGGAGGACGCGAGAGAAAGAAGCGCTTGGCAGGCTGCGGGAGCAGGAGGCTCTTTACAGGATCGGGATCATGCTGACTTCCTCCGAGAGTGAGGACAAGCTACTGTCCACCATTCTTGATTGCGCCACCAGCCTGACGCAGACACCCGCCGGCAGTATCGCGCTCTATGATGATTCCGAGGGCCGCATGGAACTGGTTGCCACACATGGCTTCAGCAAGAGCATTCCCCTCAACAATACCTGGGAGATAAGGGGTGGTGGCCTGACCGAGTATATTCTCAACGAGAATGCCGTTATTACCATAAAGGATCTTGAAAAGTTTGAAAGAGTCCCCGTTGATGAGCTTTTGAAAGAAGGACTCCGTTCCCTGGTTGCCACCCCGCTGGTTGCAGACAGAAGAATCATTGGCATCCTTTATGTGGATGATTTTGTGCCGCGTGATTTTTCCGCCAAAGAAGAGTCGATTCTTTCCTTGCTGGCCACTCAGGCGGCGATAGCGATAGGGAAGATGCAGCTGTATGAAAAAATGAAAAGGCTTGCGACCACGGATGGGTTGACCGGCCTCTGCAATCACCGAAATTTTGTGAAGGCGCTGCGCAAGGAGCTTAGGCGCTCCAGACGCTATGGACATCAGCTGTCAGTAATTATTCTCGATGTAGACCACTTCAAGATTTACAACGATACCAACGGACACCTCAAGGGAAACATTGCACTGAAGAAAGTTACGGCAACCATGAAAGCCGAGATCAGGAACGTCGATACTCTCGCCAGGTATGGAGGGGAAGAGTTTGCCATTATCCTGCCGGAAACGGACAGGACGCAGGCGCTCAATATGGCTGCGAGAATGTGCCAGGCCGTAGAACGGGAGAAATTTCCCGGCGAGGAGACGCAGCCGCAGAATACGCTGACGATCAGTGCGGGTGTCGCAACTTTTCCTGCAGATGCTGAAACAGAGGAGGAGCTTCTTGAAAAAGCCGACAGCGCACTTTATACCGCAAAGCATGCTGGAAGAAACCAGGCAGTTCTCTATCAAGGTGAGTGATCCACCAGCGCGGCTGGTTCATGTGCTTCGGAAAGTCAGGTTTTGCTCCTTGCCGTCATTTGGAGATGGAAACCATTGTTGGATCAGCTGATCGGCATTGTCGCCGTTGTCATTTCCAGCTTTGTACTGATTGAGCGCTATGGCATTCCGGATGCAGGCACTGCGTTGGGCTATTTCCTGTTTGGGGCGCTGTTCGTTACTCTGGGCGTATTCATTGGAAAAATGCTCGATGCCAGCACGCTTCATTTGCTGATACTTGCGCAGTGGAATGTGAATATCTCTTTGATGGTCATCGGTTATTCGACCATCGTTGCAGCATTGGCTGGTTGGGGTAGCGCAATTTTCCGGATTTGCAAATCCCGATAGGGCGCCCCGAAAAATCCGGTTTTCTTCGCCCTGGTGCAATTTCCGGGATAAGGCGCGGGCAAAAAAAGCCCGGGTGGAGAACCCGGGGCAAAGTAAGGGGTCGAACAAAAAAGAGTTACATCATCAAGGGAACTCGGATTGAGTTGTGAACCGGCGTTTTGCGTACGATTTGCCTCGTCCGGATCTGGATCAGAGTGTCCCTGATTCGGTTATTGCATGTGATTTCTTATGTCTTCTCCAGGATCAGGCAAGCCAGCGATACGCCAGACTTCGGCGCAGCTTCCAAACAGTTTCTTGAATTCTTCGCGCTCCAGTCCGCTGCCACGGCAGAGATTGCGTATTGGCGGGATGGCGCCAAGCCGTAGGTAGCGGTCGCGGATAAAGAGTATCGCCTGCCAGTGTTTTTCCTGCAAAGCGCCAATTCCATCGTGCATGGCGATGGCTGCAGCAACTTCCTCGGTCCAGTCCTGGGGATCCAGCAAAAAGCCATACTCGTCGAATCGGAGTGAATCCAGCAAATTTCCGGCATTGAATGCCGGACGTCCTTTTTCAAGTGGAATCATGTTTTTCATATTGCGCCTATTGCTTGTTTCGGGATCTTGTGCCAGCGACAACAATAATACGACTGCTGCACCCATAGAAATAGTATTTTGTCCTATAGATAGTACTAATTGTTATCAGTAGTGGAAAACTCCTGTATTTTCAATAAATAACCATTTGCATCCCAATAAGCAGCAGAGCAACGGCAAGGACTCTTCGTACATACTGTTCGGGCAGGCGGGTGCCCAGTTTCGCCCCCAGCCATACGCCGGGCGCGGCGCCCAACACCAGGCTGCCAAGCAATGGAAAATCGACATTCCCCAGTTGCCAGTGCCCCAGTGCGGCGACACCAACCAGAGGAACCGCATGCATCAGATCCGTTCCCACAACAGAAATCGCCGGCAATAGCGGGTACAGCAGTATCAGCACGGCGGCGCCGACTGCCCCCGAGCCTATGGAACTCAGGGTAACCAGAAAGCCGAGCAATGCGCCCATCAGGATGGTCAGATATCCGGTGTGCCGGGTATTGCTCAGGGGGTGTTTTTCCCCCCGTTCCTTGTTGTTTTTCCGCAAGGAGAGCAACATGGCTGAGGCAGTTAATACCAGCATTACCCCCACAATGTCACGGATCAGCCATTGATAGTCTATGTTGTGCTCATCGAGAGATTTGAGCATGACCATGCAGGCAAGAGATGCAGGAATGCTGCCCAGCGCAAGTCGGCCGACAATGCCCCAGTTTACTGTTCCTTTGATGTGGTGCAGCCAGGCGCCAATGCTTTTGCTGAACAGGGCGTACACCAGGTCCGTGCCAATGGCGATGGCGGGGCTGATGCCATAGTGAATCAGAAACGGTGTCATCAGGGCGCCTCCGCCTACCCCGCACAGGCCGATGACCCCGCCCACGGCAAAACCGGCAAATACCAATGTCGGATCCATTTACCAGCAATCTCTGCATCTATTGGCGCATCGCGGGAAATCTTCTTTCACATCGATGTACAGGAAGCGAGATCGGGCTGCTGTTTGGGCGCTTGCAAAATACGGCAGCTGCTGCGGGCCGATTCCACCCACTCATTGGTTTTTTGCAAAAGATCGGGAAAAAGGATTTCGTCCGGGTCATCGGGGAAGTCACCCAGCGCCTTTTCCAGCTTTGCAAAGCTTGCTGCCAGGGCATCGTCTTTCTTCGCCAGCGATCTGGCCAGGTTGGAAGCCAGGGTTTCCGGTGTTTCATCCTTGCCTCCCGAGGCCAGCAGCAGGGCGCGACCGACAAGCTGCAGCCGGTTGCGAAGACATTCGCTTGCTTCCACATATTTCTGCTTGGCGAGAAATGCCTGGGCCAGGGTGGATTCATACGCGGCGCTGAGGAGTAACTGGTCAGCCGGGTTTGCCTGGCTGCCTGCGCATTCGCCCATGCCGGCGGCGGTTACCCGGAATATCGTACTGTCGCCCTGATCGCGGGAGAGGAAGGGGATTTCACTCTTGCCCACTGTGGTCAGGCTTTCCAGCAGGGTATGGAAATAGCTCTTGCCCTTGCGCCTGCTCCAGGCAGGGAAGCTTTCGCCATTGCTGCGTTGGGCCAGCCAGGCCTCCCGAACCTGTCGGATTGCCGCAGGCGTACGCACTGCCGGAATATCCGGTCCGGCAACGCCCAGTTCCTCGCCACCTCCCAGCCGCAAGGCATAGGATGGCACCATCTGGCCATGATGGCGCCGCGCCTTTCCAATCAGGCCGATATCCGAAACTTCTGCGCCGGCGCAGCCATTGTGGCAGCCGTTGATACCCAGCCGCAGGCCCGGGACTGTGCCTGCCAATGACCTGGCCATGCGTCTTGATGTGGTAATGCCGAGAGGGCAGGTTTCGATGCCGGGGCAGCTGACCACGTCATCACCACCCCCGGGGAGGCCCAGTCGCAGGGCCGCCAGTTTTTCCAGGCAGGTTTCGAGGCGTGCTTCTGGCACACCCAGCAATACCAGGTTCTGCGCCTGGGTGGTGCGCAGCCTGGCGGCATCTCCATCGTCCAGGAGCCGGGCAAGCCCCCGGAGTTGTTCCGGGTTTATGGTGCCGCCCAGCAGATTTACCGGCACCACAAGACCGCTGTTGTTGTCCCAGGCCATAGAGGCCGGAACCGTCAGGCATGCGGGATTCTGCCCGTTCCAGCCCATGTCGGCCCCCAGGCTGGTGTGCCATGCCCCAATGGGGGCGCTGGAGGTATCAAAGGCGGAGCGGGTGCGAGCGAACTCGGTTTGGAATTTTTGCTGCAGTTCTTCCGCCCCGAATCGATCAATGAGGAATTTGAGGCGTGAGCGGGTTCTTCTGCTTCGGTCTGAATACTTGTCATGCAGCACCACCACGGCTTCAATCGCCGGCAGCAAGTCAGCCTCCTTGACAAATTCCTCCAGGACAATGGCCAGGCGTGGTTTGGCGCCAAGCCCGCCACCTGCCAGAACCTTGAACCCCGGGTGGCCATCGGGGTCCTGGGTGGGGATGAACGCCAGGTCATGGGTGTTGCCCCGGGCGCAGTCCCGGGCGCAGCCGGAAAAGGCGATTTTGACCTTTCTTGGCAGGGATTGGGTAAGAGGATGATGGAGAAAATAACGGGAAACCGCTGTAGCGTAAGGCGCTACGTCCACAAGCTCATGGGGGCAGGCGCCAGCCAGGGTGCAGGTGGTTATGTTGCGTATGGTGTTACCACCAGCTTCACGGGTGGTGACGCCATGTTGGGCCAGCAGGCGCAGCAGTGCCGGGGTGTCGTCCAGTGTGATGTGGTAGAGCTGAATGTCCTGGCGGGTGGTGATGTGTGCATCACCCATCTGCGTATAGGTTTGCACCGCCTCTGCCAGCCCCCGCAGCTGGGTGGCATCCAGGTTGCCGCCGGGAAGCTTGGTTCGCAGCATGTACCAGCCCTCCTGGCGTTGGGCATAGATTCCCCTGAGCAGTCGCTCGCTGACAAAGCTGTGGGAGTCCAGGCTTCCCTCCTGAAAATCTGCCAGTAAGGTTTCGTAGTCATTGATATCCGAATGGTCAACAAATGGGGTGATCTGGTTCATAGTGGTTCTCATTCTATATGTAGTCCAGTTCTGGAAAGCGTTCCGCCAGGTCAAGTGCCACTTCGGTTGTGGAAGCCCTGGCTTGCAGGACTTCCCGCTTGAGGCGCAGGAAGGAGTCGTAGATGTGCTCGTTGCCGCCCTTGTCCCGGACGATGAAGAAAGGCGCCCGGCTAACCTGGTGCCGGGCAGCCAGGCGCATCCCCTCGCTGTCGGGGTTGTGTGGATCTGCAGTCACGATACGGTCGATATGCTGCAGCAGTCCATCGCGCAGCAAACGCTCGTACACTTCCCCGCATTTCCGGCACGGGGCGCCATCTGCCAAAATCTTTTTCACCATGATGATGTGGGTAGTCATGCTACCTCCGCAGGCTGGGGACGGCTGGGTTCCGCGGTGGCTACATGCAGGCCGCAGTCTTTCAGGGCTTCTTCCTCCCACCACCAGCGCCCTGCGCGCTCGTGTTGATTGGGCAGGGTTGTGCGGGTGCAGGGCTCGCAGCCGATACTGATATAGCCGCGGCGGTGCAGTTCGTTGAAAGGCACGTTGTTGTTGCGGATGTACTCCCACACTTGGGCGGAAGACCAGTTGGCCAAGGGATTGAACTTCACCAGGGCGTGCTCCGGAGTGGAAAAGGCCGTGTCTTCCTGCGCCACAGGTACCGAGGCGCGAACGGGTGTCTGGTCATGGCGCAGCCCGGTAATCCAGGCGTCCACAGTTGCCAGTTTGCGGCGCAAAGGGGCGACCTTGCGGATTGCGCAGCACTCCTTGTGCCCATCCTGATAAAAGCTGAACAAACCTTTTGTGCGTACCAGCTGCTCCAGCTCGCGGCTGTCGGGGCTGAGAAGCTCAAGCTGGATGCCATAATGGTTCCGCACTTCTTCAAGAAAACGGTAGGTTTCCGGATGCAGGCGCCCGGTATCCAGGGAAAACACTTGTATATCCTTGCGGATACGCAGGGCCATGTCGATGAGGACGATATCCTCGGCACCACTGAAAGAGATGGCGCTGCTGGGGAAATGCTCCAGTGCTACCCGGAGTATTTCGACGGGATCGTTTTGTTCCTGGTGAGTTGCCAGTTGCTCAATGTTCAGATTCGTGTTCATGGATGACCTCTGCCCGCAGGCGTTTTGAATTGATGTACCGGCGGCAAGCAACCAAGCAATGCCGTGGTGTTGTGAGCAGACAGTAGCAAGAGATATGTGATGACAAAAAATACTTTATAGGCATATAATTATTCTGATGGGTTATATCCTGCCCGTTGCCGCAACGATCTCACCAATCGAACCCCATGAGGTATCATGCCTTTTTCACTGGATGGTAATGCCGGGTCAATAAAATGAAACTCCAGCAGCTTCGCTATATCCTGGAGGTCGAGCGCCGTGGCCTGAACGTGTCGGCTGCCGCCGAGGCGTTGTTTACTTCCCAGCCGGGGGTGAGCCGCCAGATCCGCGAGTTGGAGGCGGAGCTGGGGGTCAGGGTCTTCGAGCGGGCCGGAAGACAATTGACCCGGGTTACACCCGCCGGGCGCACCATCCTGGATCTGGCTGCCAAGGTTATGGGTGAGGTTGCCAACATCCAGCAGGTTGGCAGGGAATATGGTGACCCTGGACACGGGGTGCTTTCCCTGGCCACAACCCATACCCAGGCGCGGTACAGACTGCCACAGGTGATCAGGAAATTCATTGGCCGCTATCCCGGCGTGCGGCTCAATATTCAGCAGGGTACGCCCATGCAGATTGCCCAGATGACCGTGGGTGGTGATGTGGATTGCTGCATCGCCACCGAAGCCGTAGAGCTTTTTGAAGAGCTGGTGATGCTTCCCTGCTACCGCTGGGATCGTTGCATTCTTACTCCTTGCGACCATCCTTTGCGGGAAGAGGAAAGCCTGACCCTGGAGACCCTGGCTGAGTACCCTATCATCACCTATGTGTTTGGGTTCACGGGGCGTTCTGCGCTGGATAAATCTTTCCAGAAGGTCGGGATCACGCCCAATGTGGTGTTGACCGCCGCCGATGCCGACGTGATCAAAACCTATGTGCGTTTAGGGCTTGGCGTGGGCATTGTGGCCAAAATGGCTTATGACCCCAGGGTTGATACCGACCTTTGCGCCCTGGATGCCGGCCATTTGTTTGAGAGCAGCGTCACCAGGTTCGGTTTGCGCCGGAATTCCATCCTGCCTGGCTATCTGTACGATTTTATCGAACTGTTTGCTCCGCACCTGAAGCGGGAGCTGGTGGAAAAAGCGCTGTCTGCTGGCAATGCAAAGGATGTGAGCCGTTTGTTTGAGGATGTTCCCCTGTATTCGTGAGGGGTTGTGGCAGAAACTCTTTTCCCTTGTGGGCAAGGTAAGCGGCCAAGGCCTTGCCGGAAGCAAAAAAACAACAGCTTTTACCCCCTTTTGTATTGTCCCCTGATCAGCTAAGGTTGGTAGTCCTCGCAGCTTGCAGGAGACTGTGTGCTTTCAAACTACCTCGACAACCTGAAAATACGGCACAAGCTTCTGTTGTTGCTGATTTTCCCGTTTGCCATTCTGATGCTCTTCACCGGTTACGGGGTGGCGCAGAAATGGCATCAATGGGGCGAAGCGGGACAGATGCAGGATCTGTATGAAGCTGCCCTTGATTTTTCTGATGTTATTCATGCGTTGCAAAAGGAGCGGGGGCTTTCTGCCGGTTACCTGGGGAGTAAGGGAGGCAAGTTTCGCCAGGAGCTGGGGCAGCAGCGGATGGAAACCGACCGGCTTATCCGGGAAGCAAGGTTTTTCGATCCCCAAAGCTCTTTGCTGGAGGGTAAATTCGGCCGTATCGGGAGCGATGTGTCCAGTTTCGTTGATACGCTAGAATATTTGCCGACCCTGCGAGGTCATGTGAATGATGGCAGGGCGGAGGGCATCTTCGAGCATTACTCCACCATCATAGCCAATGCCATCAATTTGATTGAAAACATTGGAGTGATGACAGAAGATGCAGTTCTTGCCAGAAATGACCAGATCTACGGCATCCTCCTGCGGCTTCAGGAATTTTCCAGCCGCGAGCGGGGGCTGGTCAATGTGCTGCTTTCCTCCGGAAAGATCGAGCATGCGCTGATTTCGCGGGTGATCTTTATCCTGGCAGAGCAGGATTCTCTGCGCAAACGCTTCAGGCATATTACGGCTGCGACCAACCTGGCTGCGCAAATGGAGAGCCTGCATGCTGATCCGGTCAATGTCCACATGCGGGATATGCGTGAAGCGTTATCCTCGAAGATGAAAAAACTGGATACCCTGGATCAGATGGCCTCTGTTCTAGGCTATGGCGGTCTGGTTCATCAGTTCAAGGATTATGTCATCCGCGGAAAGGAAGCCTGCAAGACTGGATTTTTGCAGCACTACGCCCAGGTGCAGGAATATCTGGATCGTTTTCTCACCCTACCCAACCTGACGGAAAGTGAGTTGGCGGATGTCGAAGTAATCAAGACCACTATTGAGAAGTACCATTTTTTTCTTCCTGTTATTGAGCAAATGCATGAGGAAGGCGCTGCTGTCAGCCAGATAGATAGCACCGTCAGGGTTGATGACGCTTCTGCCGTTGCCGCCATCGCAAGCCTGCGCGCCGGGGTGCCGGCAATAGATGCCGGTGATTGGTTTCGTTCTGCCACAAATGCCATCAATCTGCTGAAAACGGCCAGCGATACCGTCAGGCAGCAAAGCCTGCTGTACATTGAACAAAAAACCGGAAGAGCACTTTTCGCCCTGGCCAGCTATGCCTTGCTGGCTGCAGTTGTTGCACTGCTGTCGTTTTACCTGGGTGTCACCATTGCGCGGCGCCTGACCACAGGCACATTGGCAATTTCACAGGCGCTGCAGCGGGTGGAAGACAGTGGGGATTTTAGCGGCCCTATCCAGGTGTATGGCAATGATGAAATTGCAGTTATGGGTCGCTCTTTTAACAGCCTGATAGAGGAAAGACGTGCGGCAGAAAGAAAGCTGCATCTCGTGTTCAGGGTTTTTGACAGCACCGCTGACGGTATCGTGGTTACCGATTCTGAACAAAGGATTATCCTGGTGAATCGGGCGACAACCATGATTACCGGGTTTTCCGAGGAAGAGTTGGTAGGAAAAACACCGCGGGTATTGAGTTCTGGCCGTCATGATCAGGATTTTTACCAGGCCATGTGGAAGACTATCGCAGAAAAGGGATCCTGGCAGGGTGATATCTGGAATCGGCGCAAGAATGGAGAGGTCTATCCGCAGTGGCAGAACATCAGTGAGGTACGGGATGAGCAGGGGCGTTTGCTCAACTATATTTCTGTTTTTTCCGACATCAGCAGCATTATGCAGTCCCAGGCACAACTGGAACACCTGGCCCATCATGATCCCCTGACCGGCTTGCCGAATCGCCTGCTGCTGGATCAGCATCTTGCCCAGGGACTGGAGCGGGCGTATCGCCAACATCAGCTGATGGCGGTATTGTTTCTCGATCTGGATCGTTTCAAGAACGTCAATGACTCGCTGGGGCATCTGGCCGGGGACGCCCTCCTGAAGCAGGTTTCCCAGCGCCTGAAGCAGCTGATCCGGGCTGAGGATCTGATCGCCCGTCTGGGGGGGGACGAGTTTGCCATTGTCCTGGAATCTCCTGCGGATGCGCTGAGCGTCGGATTGGTTGCGCAAAAATGCATCGATGCGTTTACCGAACCCTTCATGATCAATAATAGTGTTGTATATGTCAGCACCAGTATCGGTATCAGTATTTTTCCGGATGACGGCACAGAACCTGCTGACCTGATTAAGCATGCGGACACCGCTATGTACTGCGTCAAGGAAGGCGGGAGAAACGCATTTCAATTCTACAACCGGCAGATGACCGAGCAGGCGGTGCATCGTCTGACGGTAGAGAATGAGCTGCGCGAAGCCATCAATAACGAAGACTTCATCCTCTATTACCAGCCACAGGTTTCTCTGGCCAGTGGCCGGATTGTTGGTGCAGAGGTGCTGATCCGCTGGCAGAAAGCAATGGGTGAGTTCGTTGCACCGGATACTTTTGTGCCGGTTGCAGAAGAATCCGGTCTGATCGAGTATATCGATCGCTGGGTGCTGCAGAAAGCATGCTCAGAGGTGGTTCAATGGCAGGAAGAAGGGGTTTCTCTGGGTTTTGTGGCAGTCAATATATCCGGTTTTTCCATCGAGCATGGCCTGCTGGTCGAGATGGTGGAAAATGCCCTGCAGCAAAGCCGGATGGATCCGCATCGTCTGGAGCTTGAAATTACAGAAGGCTATTTGATGGAGCACAAGGATGCGGCGGTGAAAACGATCGATGAGCTGCGCAAGCGTGGAGTAATGTTTTCCATTGATGATTTTGGAACCGGCTACTCCTCATTGAGCTACCTGAAAACCCTGCCGGTGAACAAGCTGAAGATTGACCGTTCCTTCATACGGGATATTCAGAGCAATGAATATGACAAGGCTATCGCCATGTCAGTGATTGCATTGGGGCACAGCATCCAGATGGAAGTGATTGCCGAAGGCGTGGAGATGGCAGGGCAGGCAGATATTCTTTCCGCATTGGGGTGTGATTCCGTCCAGGGTTACTTCTATAGCAAGCCGGTGCCGGGGGATGCCTTTATTGAACTGCTGCAAAAACAACAGGGCACCTCTATGCATTCTGTTTGAGCAGATTCGTGCATGAGGGCAGTGAGAACCAGGTGAAGATCGCAGCAAATGCCCCAGGGCAGCTTCTCTTGCGCAAGCGCAATTCACCTTGTAGCAGGCGATTTGCAAGATTTTCAAAAAACCTGCTGGCAAGATCACGCTCTCAGCGCTAGTCTTAGCAAGTCCTGAAAATTGCTAGACAAATCCTCCCAGGCATGATATTTATTAACGTACATGCCGCAAATGAGGTGTGTATCGTCGCAGTCCAGTCAGGGAAAACGAGACGACAGGTGGCTTCCACCAAGATGTATGGTAGGGATTTCGCTTGTAGCCCGGAGAACAGGGATCGTCTCTGAACGCAGCGTACCTCCGTATCAATCAAAATAACAACAGCTCGGGGCGGGCATTGCGCCTGATTATTACTATGGACTTATCCAGCATTCGAAAGTTCAATCGTCTCCCTAAACGGGAGATTTTTCTTCTTGCCATCGTTGCGGGGTTGTCAGTATCAGTTACTGCTCATGCGGGAATCGTGGGGAGCGCTCACGATTTCAGCGTATTTGGCTGGTCGAACGGCGAGATATGTACGGTCTGTCATACGCCCCATAATGCGATCGGTGCTGAAAGCGCCCCGCTCTGGGGGCATACGCTCTCTACGGCAACCTATCAGGTCTATCAAAGTGTGTATTCCGCCCCCAGAGATACGATTTATGCGCAGGGGGTGATTCATTCCCCCGGGCCGGAATCAATCGTGTGCCTGTCCTGTCATGACGGCACTATTGCCGTGGATTCGTTCGGCGGCAATGTTGGGAGTTCCTATATTTCCGGGGCGAAACTGATCGGTACCGATTTGAGAGATGACCATCCCATCGGGGTAGAGTGGTCTCATCAGGTTGTATGGAAAAATACAACAGCAAACTGCACCAAATGCCATATTGACATTCCGATGCCGTTCGACAAAATGCCGTTGCCATTTTTTAAAGGCACTGGCGTGGCGCGCATGGAATGTTCTACCTGCCATGATCCTCACAATGGCGATTCCAATGAAATGCTGCTGAGAAAAACCAATGCAGGCTCCGGTTTGTGCCTGCACTGTCACGACCAATAATAAATAAACCCCTGTGTTGACAGGGGTGATTTGTGGCGGGTGCTGAGAAATATCTACTCTTTGGCGACCTCGACGGTCTGGACAAAGAGTATGCGCGGGAATTCCCTTTTCAGCGTGTCACTGTAGAAGTTGTCCATGGAGACTCCCTGGCCATAGCGGATCTTGGCACCATCCGGCAATACCAGCTGCTGTGCGGCCAGCCAGATCTTCTGCTTTCCCTGTTGTACTTCAATATAAGTGTAGTGTTCTGTTTGTACCGTGCTGACAACAGTGCCCTCATTGACCAGATTCTTGTCGCCAGCATTTGCTGATGCATCAATGGCTTGTTGTATGGTCGGGTGCCCGTCGGGTAGTTTTTCTGCCATGGTTGGTGCGGAAAAAGCAAGCAGCAGGCTAAAGATGATGATCGTTTTCATTGTCGGCTCCATCATTTTGATCATTTCGTGTATTGCCCTGGAAAGCAAACGGGTTTGATTGCTCGTGCAGGGCGGTTTCAGGGTTAAAAATGCATGTAGTATCAGATGTTCATGGGGTCTTCTGCAAGGGTCGCCGCCATATCGTCGTTCGCCAGGGTTAACAAGCAAGAAATAACAATGAATGATGGACTCCGCTCACCATTGCCGGACCGGTCAGGAATCAGCTGATGATACTACTCCTTATATAGAAAGTAATCTTTCCTGGAAGTTCGGCCATGGAAGTATTTGTAGCGAAAAATTCCGTCTGCACCGTGGCAGTCTGCGCATACGATATTTTCGCTGGAAGCATTGCGCAGGAAGCTGTTGGTCGCATCGCCTTCAATATTGGTTCCTTTTCCTTCCTTTGGTTTGCCGGGATCCCAGATATGGGGGTTGTGGCAACTGGCGCAGGCGATGGTTCCGGCGATGGTTCTGTCTCCCCGATGGTTGAACACGGGTATAGCGGGAAGATGGCGGCGCGCTGAAGCGGGTGCACGGGCAGTATTTGACCAGACAACTACCTGAGGGGGGTGGCTGAGCCGTTCCGGAGCTTTGTTTTCTGCACTGCCGCCTGGTTTGTGGCAGCCAAGGCAAAGCCCTTCCTGTCTATTCCCGGGTTCTATTTTTCGCCCCCAGAGTGCGGGGCCGGACAGGGCATTGTGAATGCTATGGCACTGGCCGCAGATGCCGGACTGTTTTACCGTCTGATCCTTATTGTTCTTTGCCGTGGCAGCAGTTACATTTAGATCGTGATCTGTGCCGCGTACAAAGCGCTTGTTGCGGTGGCAGTCCACGCACAAGGATGAATTTGGCGCAGCTGGTTTGCGCAGGAAGCTGGTTGTCGCATCACCTTCCGCTTTCGGCTCTGCGCCAGCGGTAGAGTATGGTTTCCCGGGATCCCATTGATGAGGGTCGTGACAGGTGGCGCAATCGATCTTGCCCTTGGTGTGGCGCTTTCCTGATTTGTCGAACAGTGGCAGCCTGGTTTTTCCTGCAACATTTTTCAGGCTGCGCTGCAAGGGGTGGCTGTGTTTGCCGGTCAGTTTCTTTTCCGCCACGCCGCCTTCCACATGGCAGGTGCTGCAGAGTGATTGTATTGCGCCTTCGCCTTTGCGCTTGCGGACAGGCATCATCACGGTGCCCCGGCCGTTATGCGCCCGGTGGCAAGATCCACAGGCACCCTGATCCAGATTTTTCTGCACCATGGGGTCTTTTTGCAGTTTTTTCTTTTTGGACTCTTTTAACTTGTGTTTCGATCGTAAAAGAGTTCGTTTGTCCACATGGCAATTGATGCACAAGGCGCTGTTGGTGCCTTGTGCGATACGTAAGAAGCTGGATTGTCCATCTCCCTCTTCCTTGAATTGGTTTTTGTTTTTCTGCTTTTTGTTGCGGGTGCTCCAGACGTGGGGATCATGGCAGGTCAGGCACGCCACCCTGGTGCCGTCTTCAGATTGCTGTCCATGTTCATCCAGCAAGGGCAGGGATTTGAGTGCCCCTTTCTTTGCTCCAGGGCTGCTCCAGCCATCCTTGCCCGGCTTGATGCCCAGCTCGGTGATGGATACGTCAAGAGGGTGGCTGTGATTTCCTACCAGTTTTTTCTTGGCCAGCCCGTCCTTGTTGTGGCAGCTTTTGCATACGCCAGAGATCCTGTCATTCTTGTCGATGGCCTTGCCACCCCACAAAGGCGCTGCCGGATCCGCGTCATGCAGTACATGGCAGCCAAGGCAGGTGCCATATTCAGAGACTTTTTCACCCTTGCTGTTTTTTGCTTCAGGGGCAATCAGGCCGTAATCGTGCTTGGTTCCCACAATTTGTGCCTTGTCTGCATGACAGTTGCTGCATAGCCATGCCTTGCGGTTGTCCACTACCATCAGTGGTTTGCTGCGTGCAGCATGTGGTGTGTGGCAGGTCTGGCAGATGATTTCCTGTTTCTTGCCGAATATGCCGCCCACGGCCGCGAGTCTTTCCGGGATCTCATCCAGCACTTCCAGCACTGGATGATTGATGCCTTTTTTCTTTTCCGCATACCGCTCATGGCAGGCCATACACATACTGGACTCTACGTTGGGAATCCGAAGAAATATGGCGGATTCCTGTTGTTTCCATGACAAGCCATGGGCGCTGTGGCAGGTGCCGCAATAGACTTTTCCTTCGTCATTAAGTGGAAAAACAGTTTTCCCCTCTTTTTTGGGCAGAACAACCTTGTCTGACGGCTCTATCCCTACCGGATGATTATGCCGCCCCTCAAGCCACAGTGGTCTTGAATCGAGGGCAAAGCCGTCGTGGCAGGAAAAGCACATCCGTTCCGTGCTGACGACATCCTGCTTTCCGCTTTTTTGCATGGGCCGGGGGTCGTAGGGAACCAGGGTGGCTACATCATCTTTTTTAAAATCGGACATCCATGCGATATGACAGGTTGCGCATTCCCGTTTTTCGGCAACAACACGCGCAGCTTCGGCCGCGCCTGCCAGGGAAACGAGCAGGATTACCGCAAGCAGCTGCCGCTGCCAGTTACCGGCAAAGGCGCCCCCAGGCTGTATGTGCGGAAAATCCATTAGGCCATCACCGCTCAAGCCACAGAACGCTCACGCGATTGGCGAGCATTTCCGAGACGTACAGCCGTCTCTTGCCGTCAGTGGCCAGACCTGTGGGCGTGTCAAAGTAGCCGATATCCCCCTTGTTTCCCAGAACCGCATGAAAGCGGGTATCGGAATTGAAAGCCTGGACGACCCCAAGATAGCTGTCGCTGACGAAGATCATGCCATCTTTTCGGATGGTGACTCCCTTCGGGCGGAACAGCTTTCCCGGCGTTATGCCCCAAGAGCCGACTGTTGCCAGTATTTTTCCGGAAAAGTCGAATACCTGGACTCTTGAATTAAAAACGTCCACCACATATACGTCATCGTGTGTCCCAACCGCTATTGCTGCGGGGTAGCGGAAATCTCCAAGATTGCTTCCGGGCTTGCCCCAAACCAGATCGGATCTGCCCTTGTTGTTATACACGAATACCCGGTGTATGGGGGCGCTGATGGTGACATAGAGATGTTTTTCGTCATCACCCAGAACGACATCCACAGGAGAAACATACTGCTTTCCTACGCGTGTAGTAATGGATTTGAGAAAATTTCCATTGGCATCAAATACCTGTATCCGGTGGTTGCCTCTGTCCGCCACCAGCACGCTGCCATCCGATGCAGTGGTAATACCAACGGGAGCAAGTAGCTGGCCTTCCCCTTCCCCTGGAGAGCCAAACGCGAAAAGATAGGTACCGTCTTCCGCAAAAACCAGAATGCGGTTGTTGCCGCTGTCCACAACATACACCTGACCCTTGACGCCTATGGCGACATCGGTTGGCATGACCATGGGGTGATCAGGCGGGCCGGTAAGCTCTTGAATCTTTTTGAAGCCCATCAGCGACTTGGGCTTTGCGGGTGCGATCCCTGGAATCAGCTGGGGCAGCCGGGGGTTTTCCAGGGTCTTTTCCGGCACACCAAAGCCTTCAGGCGCTACCGGAAGCTCCTCGGATGCTGCAACAGAAAAGGCGGGAAAGATCAGCAACAAAAAGATCTTTTCCCACCGCATCAACCATTCATTCACGGCGTCCAGATTCCAAAGTAGCATTCAACCAATGTGTATATCAATAGAATAAATACTATCACACTAGCACTGGATAATCCCTACCCGGAATCTTCCGCAAGAGGTTCTTTGTTCAGGACGCTCCCGGCAATCCTGCCTGCATGGATTTGCGCCTGAGCGAATCAGAAAGCAATGATGATCGCAGCACATGGCGCACTATTTTGTGCTCATATCAGTCTGGGGTGGTGCTATCCCTCAGGAATTCAACGGAGGGTTTCTTTGCGCGGGATTTTTCTTCCGGCTTCACATGATCAAAACCGCCGCCTCTGAGAAACTCAGGAATATAAAAATCCTGGTATTTCTTTATCATTCCGACTACTTCCGTGCTGGTCAGCTCGTGAAGACGGCGTTTGGGATAGCCCACTTCGAGAAAGGGGATGTAAGGCTTTTTCTTGGCCGTGTGGCAGCCTTCGCACAGTAGCGGCTCTTCGTTTACGTTCCTGTGCAAGACATTTTTCATCTTCGACTTTTGGGTGTCGTTCAGGCGCTCCTCTTCCTGCAGGTATTTATTGACGAATGCCAGTTCTTTGGGGCCGTTCAGGAAACGGAATTGGCCGTTACTGTCGATTTTGCCAGGCCCGAGTTTGGCCGAATAGTTCCCATACATGGCCTCTTTCAGGGTGTTCAGCCCCGGGGGAGGAGAAATCACTTCCCCGGTTTCCTTGTCGTACCACTTGAATATCCAGGGGCCTTCTCCTGCTGCTTCAGGGCGTACATGGCAGGTTTCGCAAGCCAAATAGAAGGCATGCATATTGAGAAATGCACGAATGGTTTTCGCCCGGTCATGGGGAACAGCACCATGGCAGCGCATGCAGACGCTGTTACTGTCTGGCTCGACTTTCATGCCGACATGGTGGAAATGCCCTTGTACATACTGTTCTTCGATAACCATGTATCCCAAGTCCGTGGTGGCGGTCTGTTGCTGCTCCTTCAGTGATTTCAGAAAGGCCTTTTCCTCGTCAGTGGTTCCTTCCCCGTAAAAGGCCGCCAGATCCTGGCCTGCGTCCGCGGCATTTTTGTTTTCGTCCCCATGTCCGAAAATTACCGGGTAGAGGAAGAAGCCATACCAGACGGTGAACGCCATCAGGGCGAGGATGTAAAGGGTGCGGATAAATTTCTTCAGTGCTTTTAACACATTAGCCACCTTGCTGCTCAATGATGTTGGGGCTTGATTTCATGTTCCAGGCCTTCTTCTTTCATGGTTTGTAAATATTCATCATAGTGTTCGTGGATCATGTCTGCTTCGGGCAGATATCCCGTCAGAAATACAGTGCCAAGGGGAAATTTCTCAGGCGCATAGTGGACGTTGTACCAGTGAACGAAGAACAGGAAGAGGGCAGCGAGAAGCGCCTCATCCGTGTGCATGATGTAGAAGGCGTTCAATACGATGCCGGGTAAAAAATGGCTGACTTCATCGCGATACCATAGCGCCAGACCGGCCGGGCCAAGGATGGGGATACCCCAATAGGGAGCGAAATAGTCAAATTTCTCCTTCCAGGAAATGCGGTCGTAGCGTGGTGGGCGGTTGGTGAAATAGAGCAGGTACTTAAACATGTTAACCATGTCCCTGCCATCCTTGCCATTAGGGATCATTTCCTGGGAGAGAAATTCCTTGACCAGGTTGCCTGCGGTAACACGTTTTTCCCGGATCAGTTTTCCCACCCTGTTTTTGAAAAACAGGTAGATCCAGTATCCGGTGTGGAACAGAAATAGCGCCAGCAGGATCAGTCCGGTGATCCTGTGGATGTAGGGGGCTACTTCGATGCCGCCAAAAAATTCGTACAGCGGCTTGGCCCAGGGCTGATCATAATAGCGTAACGGAAACCCGGTGAGAGCCAAGGTGATCACCGTAGTGAACAGAATGATGTGCTGCACTCTCTGAACCAGAGAAAACCGGAAGAAATAGCGCTTACCATTTCGAATGGCGATCTTGGGATATTTTTGCATGATAGTAGACTTCTGTTACTGGTTGCCAGGCGGTGTTTTGCTTGCCGCTTCAGGTTGCTTGATAAACGAAAATTTCGGGAACAGGCGGCGTAGCAATTCCAGGAAAATCAGGATGACGAAAAAGTACAGCACTGCTGCCATCAAAAACTTGAAGAATGTAAGCATGTAAGATTGCAGTGGATATTTTTCGGGGTCATCGTAGTCGACATGAACCTGATAGCCGGCAATATTCTCACCCGCCCTGGAATGGCACTCCGAGCTTCGACAGGTCTGGGCGACGTTCTTCGGATTGGTTGCCGAGGTGGGCGAGTCCTTGCTCTCGATGGAGTGGACGCTCTCCCCATAGACTACATGACAGTCGATGCAGTCCGGTGTGTCTTCCGAACCGAAATATGCCGCCTTTCCATGAAAAGTTTCCCAGTAGGATGCGACTACATTGCCTTGCAGCCCATGGCGTTCCTGGAATTCCTCGTCGCCGTGGCATTTGGCGCATATGCCCGCGATTTCCTTGGAAACCCGAAGTTTTTGCAGGCGAGAAGTAACATGAGCATAGAAATCTTCGGCAAAATCCCCGGTTCTGTGGCAGGTCTTGCAGCGGCTCAAGCCTCGTTCGGAAATTCCGGCTTCGTGTCCCTTGAAAAAGGACAGAGGGCGATAGAGTGGCTGATCATGGCAGCTGGTGCAGTGGGGAAAATCTTCTGCGAGTTCTTTCTCGTCGCCGTCCTCGTTCAACTTTCCGTGCACGCTTTTGGAGAGGATTTCGGCGACGGGTTTGTGTGAGAATTTTTCCTCACCCGAGGGTTCAATCAGGTGGCATTGTACGGTGCAGTCTACTTTCTTGGCTGGATCATGGGGGATCTTTTCGATGTCCCGGTGGCAGTCCTTGCATTGAATGCGCTTGTGAGGCCCTTTTTTGAAAAGGTCTTCATTGATGTAAAACAGCCGGAAATTGCCTTGTTCATCGATCCTGCTCAGACCCCGGTACTTGTGGCACAAGACGCAATTCAGTTCGTCTGCTGCCTGCGTTCCTGGTGACCAGGAAATAAAGACCAAACCCGATAAAATGAGTGTGAGGGAAAGCGCCCATTTTCCAATGGAGGCAGGCATTCTGTTAATAGTGTCCCGGCGACTGCAGTTACTACCACCTGGCATATTCATCTTTCAAGGTTCTCCGAGCAGCTTGTGAATGTCCAGGAATGAATGTTGCTCCTGCAAGGCCGGTAAAGACGCCAACAAGTCATAATCCCCCTCTATCACGAAAGCTGAATTTCAATAAAATGGCTAATGCATAGCCCAAAAAAATCCTTCAGCAGTAGATGCATCGCTGCCGAACTCCTCTCCAACGTATCGTCTTTACGAGGGCCTGATGGAACCCTTCTTGTTATTTCAGAAGTCTCTGGTCTGCCATGAACTGGTATCTTGCGTTCAGGCTTAATGAGGGCTTCCTGAATGGCCGACAATAAAAAAATCGGTAAAAATTATACGGTCATAAGTCTATCGCAGTTCTGTTCCACTTGAATTGACTTCCATCAAGGTTCCATGACCAAAATATCTTCACCGCTACACCGTTGATTTCATCCTCGTGGATGTAACCGAACATTCTGCTGTCAAAACCAAACTCCCTGGCATCGGCCAGTACAAAAAAAGAGTCAGGTGGTACAGTGCCGGGTGGCAGGTGGTAATCTTGTGATATGAACTCGTTCAGGCTTTCTGTCTTGCCAAAGGATGCGTAGGGTTCATCCAGCAAGTTGCCATTCAGGTATACCTGCCTGCCCTTGATCTCAACAGTATCTCCTTCCCGGGCTATGATCCTGCGCAAGATCTGATCCTTGATGATTCTGGAAGCATTTTCCTTTTGCGCCTTTTTGAATGCGATCAGCACAATGTCTCCGCGCTTGGGTTTGGCGAGCTTGTTGATTACGACCAGATCATGCTCATATACACTGGGGTACATGCTTCCTGAGGTAACAAAAAAAGCGCGGACGATTTGCTTGCCAACCAGATAGTCCATGAGGGGGTTGATGGTAACGAGCAGGCCGGCGAAAACCGCCACATAGATCCAGCCCCGGTTGAACCACTTCAGCCTGTAGTCCGGCGGTTGGCGTTTGGCGCAAATCATCGCATCGATGGCGATGATTGCAATCCCCAGGAAAGGCACCATGAGCAGCAACAGGCCGACAATGCGAGAAGTGACATACATGTAGGCGATTGCGGCCAGCCAGGAGATGACGACCAGGCTGATGTATGCCGCTATTCCTCTTCCCAGCTTGCCGGAATATTGTTGCCCGAGACCGGGGCAAATGGACAGCAGCAAGGCGATCAACGGCCAACGGGGTTTTACATCACCCATGTGACGCTCCCTTTTTCTTCAATTCAAAATTCTGTTGCAGCCGCGTTATTATTTGGTTGTAGCTGCTGCCGGATGGCTGCTCTACCCCTTGGGAAGCCCGCGCATTATTGTCATTCCAGCGTGCGCCGGGATGGTGATTTGATCAGGCGTTCCCCTGTTTGGAGCCAGTGTACTGCGCCAGTAGTTTATTCGTCAATCGTGGGATCGGTATCGCCTCGCCACCAGCTGCGTTTGTCGGTGGGATCTTTTTCCAGTGTGGGCATTTCAATTTCCGGCCCCATAAGCGATTTCACTGCATCTGGCGTGAGCGCGCGGTTCATCAATTCCGGCATGTAGAACTTCTTGTACTTCTGTACCAGGCCGATAATATTCAGATTTGTAAGTTCTTCAACCCTTCTTTGCGAGAATCCGAGTTCCCGGAACGGGATAAAGCTCTTGCTTTCCTCGGTGTGGCATTTGGTACAGAAACGCCCCTTGGCTGCAACGATCCGGTGGAAGCTCTTTTTGACCAGATCCCGATCCTGGCCGGTAAGCTGCTCCTGTATCTTTACGAAGTCGATGGCAGTAGGATCTTTTTCGCTGATCTCAAGTGATCGTTCGGTTCCGTTTTCCTGAACATAGGCAACAATCTTTGAGTAGAGGTCATCTGTTGGAACCAGAAAACCTGAATCGCCGTCATAATCTGTACCAAAGTGTGGGCCTGTTACCTCGATCCCCGAGAAGTTCAGCCATCTCAACGTCATTGTGTTTTCGTCCACCTTCTCCGGGTCTGCATGGCATGTCATGCAGCCGAGAAACTGCGTGTGCATGTTGAGCAGGGTGCGGATCATGGGCTGTTCAAAATGGGGGAAATCACCGTGGCAGTAGAAACAGACGCTCTTGTCTCCCTCCAGCGCCATGGATGTGGCCGAATTGTGGAAGTGGCGTGCTTGCTCTGTGTCGCGCTTTTCCGCCAGTTCCGCCAGTAGCCCGGAGGGTTTCTTGGCCTCGGCCAGCAGGGTCTTGTTCAGTATGGATGCGGTAAGTTGAAAGCCGATGGCGCCGATAATTGTCAACAGGAACGCGCCCACCAGATAGGACCAGATGGGGTGGTTCTGGCGGCGTCCGGTAATGTGGAACAGATCCTGCCGCAATTCTCCGGGAATCCTTGCCTTGTGATCGATGACGATTACGATCAAGACGAGAATAAGGACAAAAAGCAGTACTGCTGCAGCTGTTATGATGACCGTGTTGGTAAACATTGTCTCTTGCATTTAAAGTCGCCTCTGTAGACCGGCCAGGATTTGTTCCACATCAATGAGCACCCACCGCGCAGGCAGATAGCTCTGCCGCATTGTCACTTGAGCAATAGCCCGGGTCATTGCTTTTCTAGTTTCCAGGATCGAACAGATAAACCCCTATCATAAACAGCAGCCACAGGGTCCATATTCCAATGAACGCCAGTGAACCATAGGCGATCCATTTCTGTTTTCTGTTTAATGGCTCGAGCACGGCTCATTGTCCGTCCGCCGGTACTGATGCAGGCAACCCTTCCGACAGCCGTTCCTGCGCCCGCAAATCATATTTCTGCAGCAATGTGCGGAGATAGGCTCTTTCTGCTGGTTGTTCTACCAGATTGCGCAGGTACTCAAGAAAATGTTCCTCGATCTGGTGCTCCCGGGTAATTTTTCCGGTGAGATAGGTCCACTGCATGGGGAATCGGCCCGGAGCCAGGTGTACGTTATACCAATGCCAGAATGCGATTACGACCAGGGCGAGCAGGGCTTCATGGGGATGTGCAAGGCGCATGATGTCCTGAAAATAGTATGCCCAGCCTGAGGGAAGGATGCTCGCCCAGATATCCGGGAAGAGAAATGCAGAGCCGGACAGCACCATAACGGAGTTGCCAAATGCTGCGGCAAAGTAGTGGATCTTCTGCTTGTACATGAACTTGTCCATTTCTGGGCGTTGCTTCCTGGTGCCAGCGAAATACATGACATCTTCCTTCATGTCCTGCAGATCCTTGTACATGGGAATAACGGTCCGCCGTATGTCGAAACGGCCTCTGGCGAGCCGGATGATGGTGCCAGCGGCCAGGGTGGCAACGTGATAGATCATGGTAAAGATCATGACTGCGGCCAGTGTTCGGTGGATGGTGCGGGTAACCTCGATTCCTCCCAGCATGCTGTTGAAAGGTTCTGCCCAGAAGGCATCGGAAAAGTGAACCGGCAAGCCGGTGAAGGCCAGTAGCAGAAAGGTGGAAAAGGTCAATAAGTGCTGGATGCGGATATGAATGGAATAGCGGGGCAGATCTCCAATGGGGTTGGAGATTACATTCTTGTACAACAGCACCCGATCCTGGGGCATTAGTTCAATGAGATCCTCAACCTCTTTTCGATCCTTGTCCGGTGTGCGGTTCTGACGCATGCATTTCTGCAGCGCTTTTTCTGCCTCTTTCGATAACTTCATATTGTGTCTCAGTTATACAGCCGCCTTGGTGGCCTCTATTGTTGTCTATTTGTCTCTTGTCTCACTCCAGGGACCCGATGATAAAGCTTTACCGGGGGATAATACGCTTGCGCTTGCGCTTGCTTCTGCGCCACCATGTTGAACCCCAGCGTATGCGCCAGCCAACGCCGTCACGCCGCCGGCCAAAGGTTTCAAACAGGGAGAGGCCGATCAGGGCAACTACAACGCCGTTTCCGACAACGCCGTAAATTGCCTCGGCTTTGTGCAGTACCGGGTTGTATTTTGCGTCGAAAGAAGGGTGTGGATCGACGGCCAGGAATTTCTCATCTGCGTACTTGTGGCACTGGCGGCAAGTCTCCACCCGGTTGTTGCTATGGGTTGGCGATGCCGGATCCCGTGAAGAGAGAATGCCGTGGACGCCCCGGTAGTAGTTTTCCTGGTCGGCATGGCAAACCAGGCAGGTTGCCGCCCCTTCGAGTCCATATTTTGTCACCTTGCCGTGAAAGCTCTCCTCGTAGGATTTTGCGGCGATGAGGAACTTTTTGCCGAGTGGTTCGCCCGCCTCTTCTGCTGCAGCGGCATGGCGCTCGAGCATTTTTTCGTTGCTGTGGCAGCGACTGCACAGGGCGACAATTTCTTCGCCGGAGCGCTTGACCTCCAGCACCCGTCTGCTGGTATGGGAGTACCACTGGGTAACGAAGTCCAGCTTTTCATGGCACAGTTCGCAACGGTCGATCACCTTCTTCGGCGGCTCCGTCTGGTGGGGGTTGTACAGGGGGTTGGTGTGACAGCTTATGCAGTATGGCTTGTCGGCATCCAGCCCCTCGGCAATTTTCCCCCGGGCATGAACGCTGTTCTGATACAGGTCATAGACCGGCTTGTGGCTGAAGGGCTTGCCTGTGGCCGGGTTTTTCTTGGTGTGGCATTCCTGTTCGCAGGTGACGCCTGTCTCTACCGGGCGGTGGGGCAGTTCCTTGATGTAGTTGTGGCAGTCACGGCAGGGAACGTTCCGATGCACGGTATTGGAAAACATTTCTGGTGGCACATTGTAAGAGCGGAAAACGCCATCCTGGGTGACTCTGCCCATACGGGGATATTTGTGGCACATGAGGCAGGCTTCATCATCTTCGAAAGCGGCTTGTGCTGTCGACAGGCCGGTCAGTGCCAATGTCAGCACTAACACGAATAAAAGCCAATATATCAAGCGGTTTTGCATCTTAAACTCCCCTGACAAAGCCAATCGTCACCAAAGTCGATTGCTATGACGAAATTGTTATTATTCTATGTAGGTATGGCCTTTATAATTGTTGGGAATGTGGCCGATTGCTGCTAACAATTGTGCTGATGAGCATAGCAAGATAGCTAATCGGAGACAAGTTTTCTTGCGGGCGTCCGATGTTCAGGATTCACGGGCAAACCCTGGAGCAGGACTCGGCCTCCCCGAACGCGCAAAATATTCAGGGCATCTTCTCCTGCGCAAGCGCAAGCGCTGGATTCCCCAGCGGTTCAAAAAATGCCCGCTTAACCTGAGGCGAGGGTGAAGCTGAGATTTCTTGATTTTACGGGAAAATCAATAGCATACGCTCTGAACCCGCAGATTCAGGCTGCAGTTATCATGGCAATTGGAGCAGTAACCTGCATACGATGCATTCCGCCCGGGAACCGATGGTTTTTCATTCAAATACTCAAGGCCCCATGCAGCCCATGCCGCCACCGCCACCACCGCCATAGGTACATGGGTTATGGTTTTTACCGTGGCAGCTCAAATAACAGCTGCCCTCAAAAGTGCCGGTTGATTGGTAGTAGAGCAGGCCATCGCTGTTTGGTTGTACGACATCCAGATCGAAGTTGATCAGTTTTGTTCCACTGTGCAGCCCTGATGGGCGCACTCCATGGGGATCGTGGCATACATTGCAGGGCGTGTTCAAACTGCCACCGCCACCGCCACCACCCATGCCGGAGATATGGCGTCTGTGCTTGGAGAAGCTTTGGTCGCCCAGGATGCTGCTGCGGTCGTGGCATTTGTAGCAAAGCGCATAGGCGGATGCTGATTCCGGGTTGGGGTCTGTGGTGATGTACTGGCGTTGCAATATTGGCTGATAGTTGGATCCATGCGGCCCCCTGGACGTCGAATCAGGTCCGGGAAAGGGTTCATCGTTGTCGTGGCAATCGGTGCATTTCATTGTGCTGCCGGTGCTCCACGGGGAGATCAGACTGGGAACATTCGGGTTTGCCCCCGGGGCGGCTATGGGGTGGTAGGAGGGATTGGAGGTGGAGAAATCCAGGCGCACATTGGGTTCCGGAATCAGCCGGTTGGTTCTCACCTCGGCGGAGGGCTGGGTGTCGCCGTGACAACGGAAGCACAGCTGGTACTCGGCAGTAATCGGGTCCACCTCTGCACCGCCGATGGTGATTCCCCTTACGTTCCGCAATGTTCCCATTCCGGCAGCGATCGGCCATACGGCGTGTGAGTTGTGGCAGTCTTGGCATTCGACGTGGCGGTCGCTGACCAATACATTTTCCGTAGGATCGTGGACGCCGGTAGTAAGATTCAGGGGGTGTGCGGATATCTTGCTCAGGGCGGTGTCGATGTTGCTTCGCGCCACATGCCCGTTGTGACAGTCCAGGCAGACCTGCTCTTCTGCGGCATGCTTCAACAGCCTTTCTCCGCCAGCCTGGTGGGGGGTGTGGCAGCTATAGCAAGCGTTGGCATTTACTGTGGTCCATTCCGTATAGGGCCAGGGGTCTGGCCCTATACCATCCCAGCTTTTCCCGGTTATCTGGTGCGAGGTGATGTCGTGGTAGGCAGTATGGCAGGTCTCACATAACGCCCCATATCCATCCCCCTTGACCAGAAATTTGCCATTGCTGTTATCGTGGGGGTCATGGCAACTCGTGCACTGTACCTGACCGGAGGCATCCAGCTTGACCGCTCCGGTCAGGGTAGAGGGGGATTTCAGCCTGCCATCTGCAGTGGCCAGCGCTTCGGTGTACTCAAATGAGACAGGATGGTCATCAGACAGATCCGTTCCCAGTTTGCTTCTGCCTTCGGGCATCGTCGTCACTCCACCAGCCATGGCAACCGGGGTGTCCCTGCTGATCAGGTCTCCCAGGGCGATGGTGCCGTCATGGCAGCTCAGGCAGAGCAGCGAGGCGCCGGTAGGTTGCCCGGGTGCGGCATCGCTGGTGCTGCTGCTGTATGGGGTATAGTTTTGCCCTGCATCCTGACGGTTCCAGAGGGGGACTTGGGGTGAGGCGTTGTGCGGTGTATGGCAAAATATGCAAATCTCGGACTCGCTGGTGGCTTTGATGCTGCCGGTACCAGAAGCAGACAAATTGTGCTTGGTGGTCTCTATGCCTCCTGACAGCAATTCCATATACAGCACAGACAGGGTAAAGAGCAGGATTGAGATGGCTGTTTTATTCATCTTTCGTCCCCAAGATAGCGAAAAACCTGCACACGGTTGTTAAAGGAGTCCGCAACGAAAATGCGGTTTTTGTCATCGATAAAAATGCCGGTTGGCAGCCAAAACTGCCCCGGCCCATGTCCTTGTTCACCTATGTAGAGTAGCAATTCTCCTGCAGGATTGAAAATTTGCATGGAATTGTGCAGAGAATCCAGCACATACAGGTTTCCATGGCGGTCTGTTGCAATGCCTTTGGGCCTGGGCAAATCACCGGTCGCGTCTCCAGGGCGGCCGAAGGCGGAAATGAAACGGCCGTTTTCATCAAACTGCTGGATACGGAAATTGAGTGAGTCCGTAACCCAGAGGCGGCGAGTGGACGGGTCGTTCCAGATCATCGTCGGGAAGTTGAATTCTCCCGTCCCCGCTCCCCGCTTGCCAAACTGGTAGAGCAGCTGTCCTTCCAGATCAAATACCAGTATTTCATGCCGGAGAGTATTGACAACGTACAGCCGCTCTCCATCCACGGCCAGCCCGGTGGGCTGGTCGAGTGCAATGCTGGTCTGCAAAGGAATGGCATACTGATCATCGCCGGATATCAAAAAAATCTGGTTTAAGCCGGAGTCCGAGACATAGACCCGGTTTCCCGGCCCGATAGCCAGAGCAATCGGGGAGCGAAAAGCTGCCCCGTTTTTCGGGCGTATAATATCGTGTTCCTTACGCCGGGTATTGAAGCGGTATACCGCTCTGGAGCCAGGGTCGGCAACATACAGAACCTCATCCGCTGTCATTACCGCAGCAGTGGGACGGATCAGGCGGCTTTCCTTGCTTCCGGCAAGCCAGCCTGCCAGTTTGTGCCACAACCCGGGCTTGATTCCAAGGTCTGCTGGGATGGAAATTTGCCGAACATACTCTAGCCTTGCCATTGCAGGTGGTTTCGGCCAGGTTATGCGCTGCTGACTTTTCTGCACGCCAGAATTTGGGCTGCCCGCGCAGGATGAAAGCAGCAGCCCCGCCGCCAACAAAGCTACTGCTCCGGCAAGCCTTCGGGCAAGGCTGGCCATCAGAAACGCCTTGAAATGGAGATATCGAACCGGGTTCTTTCTCTGTCGGAATCGCCGATGGAATTACTGTTGTAACGAGCGTTGGCGGTTACTTTCAGCTGGCGGATTTTCCAGTCAAAACGAAGGGAGGCGCTGGTATTGGATCGCAATTTGGTTCCTCCGGTATCTTCTTCATCGATGACATTGATGCTCATGGTGCTTCTGCGCCACGGCGATGCGTTATAACGTATTCCCCAGCGGGTCAAATCAGTATCTTCGGGCGAGCCGTCCCTGTCAACCAGTTCCCTGTCGGCAAAAATGCGCAGACGCCCGTTTAATGGCGTGGGCATTTGCACATAGAGACCGTATTGGGTGCTGTCATAGGGGATGATTTCATCTTCGTAGCGCTCCAGTTCGCTGCGGCCTCCAAAGGACCATTCATCCCAGAAGGGAAGGTCAAAGTTGAGGCCAACTTTCGTGCTCTTGCTGGAATTTAAGGGCAGGGTGGGATTGCCTTCGTCCAGGGATCTTTCTACATTATGGTATTGTGCGAAAGCTCTGATGTGCTGCCCCCTGTTGAGATCGATCCGATAGCGCTGGTTTATGCCGTTGAATACGGCAGTTCCGCCAGTTTCATATGAATAATCCACCTGTACTTCTTCTCCGTCAGTGATATTTCCCGTGGGGATTCGCTGAATGCTGGTGGCGTCTCCAGAGACGATCAGGCGGTAATCGATGCTCTCTACATAAACCTGTGTGGAGGACAGGTTAGTTATTTTTACGCTTCCGGTGACAACGTAGCTGCGTGACAGGGTGGAGGGCGTGGTGTTGTTTAAAATATGATGTTCGGCAAAAATCTGGGCCTGGTCAGAGGCTGCCTGGCGATCCGTTCGATCCACCGTCCAGCCCGTGCTGTAACGTATGTTGAACAGGCTGAACTCCTGCAGATAAGACAGGGACAGGCTGCCGCTGAGGTAGTCCTGGTTATATGCTTCCGCCTGGTAGTTTTGCGCTTTGGCGGCCGCACTGACATGCAGGCGTTTGTCAAAAGGATAGTAGCTCACGCCAAGATTTAGTTGATTCGATTGGGAGTCTGTTTGTTCTGCGGTCCAATCGCGGAAAGTGTAGCGATAATAGGAAGTCAGGTTATCGGCATGGGTCCAGTTGATGCTGGGCCGGTACGAGATCTCTTCCAGTGTGGGCCGGCTGTCTTGCTTCTTATAGGTGAAGAAATTGTTGAACAGAATCTGCCCGTTTTCTCCAAAAGTATGCTCTGCCTGTATATCCAAGGTGTTTGTTGTTCTTGACGTTGGCGCAATGGGTAGTTCGTAGCTTCCGCTGCTGGATTGTTCCTTAAGCCAGTAATACCCGATACTTCCGTCTCCATTAGAACCCAGGTCAATGGATAGCACGACAGATGCCTGATCGCTCGCTTCGTCAACTTTGCGCTGTATGCTGCTGCCATCCGTCTGCTGTGAACTCATGCGAATATCCAGCAGCGGCGCCATTACAAAAGGGTTTTTTAGGGAAAAATCAATTCCATATCTGCTTCTTTCCAGTAGCATCCTGTCTTGGGTTGCTGCTGAACTGCTACTGAAGTTTCGATCGTAGTATAAGGTAAACGGGTAGTTTTTCTCTTTGAGGATATTTGCCTTGGCGTGGAAATTGAAAAATTGTTCATTGGTGGAATGGGTAACCAAATCAGAATCATAACTATTTTGCAAAAAAACCGGGCCACCCCCAAAATCCAGTAGGACAAGATTGGGATGGTAGATATAGCTGTGAATCAGAATATCCAGTTCTTCCTGGAAGGTATTACCGGTGCGGTAGCTGTTGTTTTTGTTATCGGCGTTATCAGTAGCAATGTACTCGTCAAAAAAATAGGCTAACGTCAATTCTGTTTCAATGCCGGTGATACGGAAAGGGGTGATTTCCACTGATCTGGTGCTGGTCGAGAGGAAAATCAGCGCCCCTGTACTTGCTAGCAATAGCGTATTGAACTTTAGTCTCAGCATGTGATTTCAGCTGCGTTCACTGATAATCCATGTCCTGCATTTTGCCGAAACCATACACGTTTACCTTGTTAGGCCCAAATTGATTACTGACAAGAATCACATACTCCAGTTGGAAACCCGGTGCCGCATATGGCTGGAAATAGGCCACGTTTTCATAGTCAATGGATATATCGGTTGGCAGGTAGAGCTGGCCGGGGCCGATTCCCGGTTCAGCGAAAAACAACAAAAGCATCCCCTCAGAATTAAAAACTTGGACATTTTGAAAGGCTGCGTCTACTACATAGGTGTGTCTATCCCTGTCTACAGCGATGCCCTTGGGGCGGGCGAAATTTCCCAGCGAGGTGCCAACCTCACCCAGCTTGCGGATAAAGCGGCCTTCGGGGGAAAACACCTCTACTCGGAAATTTGCGCTATCGCTCACATACAGGTTGCCATCCGGACCCACGGCGATATTGGTGGGGTAAACAAATTTTCCTTCGTCAGATCCGGCGGTGCCGATGGTATAGAGGAATTCCCCGGAAACTTTATCCAAAACCCTGACTTGGTGATTCTTCAGGTCTGTTACAAACAGTTTATTGCCGAGGATGGCAATGCCGCTTGGTTTCATTTCTCCGGTTTGGCCAAAAGCCTTGATTCTGTTGTTCCCTTGATCAAATACCAGCACTTGTTTGAGGATGGTGTCTGTGATGTATTTGTTGCCTTCGGCATCGATGGCGATATTGATTGGTTTTTTCAGACCCCCAACGGTATGGAAAGTATCGTTCTTAAGATCGAATATCGCGTATCCACCGCTGCTGCTATCGACTACATACAACTTACCGTCGAACAACGTTACCCCATAGGGCTTTTTTAGCATTTGCTCCTCAATGCTCTCTTTTCCCAAGACAAAAGCGGCAAGCCCCGATTTTTCCTTCTTTTTCAAGTCCTTGGCGCCAGAGAAAGAGGTAAGGAACTGAATGCGTGGTGGGTTGGGCAGCGGTGGGTAGAAAACCGCTCCGGTTTCCTTTTTCTCCTCTTGGGGTTTGGGTGGCGTAGCGCAACCCGCAAGTATTAGGATGGCAAGAAAAACAGCAAAAAAAGTGTATGGATTAAGTTTTCTATTATTCATGTGGGTATATTATAAAGCCTGCTGATAGCGCTATTCTGCTCTTTCCGGAGCTGGAAAAAAGAATCAAAATAAAACCACGGTCTGGCATAGAAGCTTTATTTTGGAATTCTCATTCCATTCTCTTGCATGAGGGAAAATTCAGATAGCTAAAAACACCGAGTTAGGCCAGGCTGTTCTTGGATTTATTATTAACGGTCTCGCTTCCTTAAAATGTGTCTAAAGGAGGCGGAAGATGCCTGGCTTACAGCAAGGTGTTGCCGCGAAAACCTTGAAAGGGAAATTGGTAAGAATCTCAGTACTCCGCCTCCAGTCAGGTTGGTTATCTGGCTGGAGGCGGCTGCCTGGTATGTTTACTACCGCATTACTTATTATGGCAAGCCAAGCAAATCTGGCTTCCCAGTCTGTTGACTCTCAGTAGCTTGTTCGTGGTTGCCGGGCCTTGGGTGAACCCATTATGCACATCGTGACAGCTTGCGCATTGCAGTTTGCCAGATAGCAGCATGACGTCATCAATGGTGCCGGTCTTTTGCTTGTCGCCTTCGCCAATCGTAATCGTTTTGGTTGTTGGGTCAAACAAGCCGGGGTCGGCTGTAGCCAGTGCGGCATCATAAGTGAAAGAGATGGGGTGGTCATTTGACAGGTCTGTGCCAAGATTGGATCTGCCTGTAAGGGTAAATCCACCGCCAGCGGCACCCCCATATGAATCAACTGCCACTGTGCCATCGTGGCAAGAGAGACACAAAACCGAGCTGCCATCTGGCTGCCCTATGGTGCCAGCGCCGTCAAAGCTTGGGCTGGTGTAGGTTGTGAAGGTAGATGTGGTTACCTCATGGTTCCACAAAGGGGCATCGGGAATGGTTGATGAGTTATGCGGAGTGTGGCATACGATACAGATTTCGTTTGATGAGTTCCAAGCTTGGGCTGCAAAATCATGTTTTGAGCCAATAATTGTGCCGGCTGTTGCTGAGGTTGCAAAAGCCAGTCCTGCTGCGATCAGGCTTCCAGCGAGTATACTTTGAACACGCCCTTTGGTATTAGCCATGGTAAATCCTCCTGTTACGGTTTCCCACATTATCTTAAGAGTCTTCTTAACTGCCGCTCTATAGTAATGTATAGATATATGGATGCACATGAATAAATTTACTTCATATGCCTGACATGAAAAATAGACAAAAAACCGTCACAAGTCAAGCAATTTGTTCGGCTGCGGCGCCAATAAAGCGCCTGGAGTGCCAGCAAGCTGACGAGTGGGGCTTTCAGGCCGATGAACGGGGACTCTGCATGTGGTTTCAGCGGATCAGCGGAGTTGTCGGGCCGTTCTTTCAGGAATCGAAAAGCTTTGGCGACGATTTTTCATCATAGCTGAAATGGCAGGTAAATGTAGTTCAAATCGTGTTTGTGTGTGCCTATTGCCTTTCTGTCTTCGAAATCGAACTGGTAGCCGGAACCGACGAAGGGGCTTGCCGGGTTATGGCACTGTGTTGCACAGACATTGTTTTCCGGGGATGGCATGGTCAGCCCGCCCTTGGTTTGGTATTCCTCTAGGGTGTATGTCCCTTGTTTTTTCAGCATCATTTCTGCATAGATGCTGCCGGGGCCGTGGCAGGCTTCGCACTGGATATTGGCCATTTCCGGGGTCTGTTCCATGCTGATAAAGCCGCCTGGCTGACCAAAGCCGGTAACATGGCATCTTACGCACTCGCGGTTATTGGTATAATCTTGTTCCGGATCCAGCCCCGCCTTGCGTTTTGCTTCGGTTCTTGTTCCCGGCTTCAGCAGTTCGAAGGCTTTGGACATCTTGGTATCTGCCCAGGATTCGAAATGAGGCAAGTGGCATAGTTTGCAGTTGTCGATACCGACGTATTCCCGGCGCTCGTTGAAGCTGACTCCTTCTTCCGCCACGGGCAGATCCAGCACAAATTGACCGTCGATCACGGTTATTCCGGTTCTTGCTTCTGCGATGGTAATGGTTGCTGGTTTCTCTTTCGCAGCAGGGTATTCGGCACGGGAAGTTTCCGGAAGTTTTGAGGCGGTTCCGGCAGTGAATGCGAAACCCGAAAGAGCAGCAGCTAGCAAAGCTGCCGGTGTTGGATGTTTTCCCATGAGTGTTCACCGCTTGGGTTGTTGCTGCGGATGGATCAACGCAAAGTGCAGCTGGATTACTCCGGCACCAACAGCAGCCCATCTCCTGCGCGATCATCACACGAATTCATGAAATTTCCGGGCTAGACGCAAGGCGTACTTGCGCAGCAAGGGCTACCTACCCCTTTCGAGCGGATATAATAGTGGAGTCCCCCAACAAATGCCAGAACGGCGCTGGGGCGCAGTAACCGTTGCCTGCGCACCCCGCTTTGTTCTGGCGCTTTTGGAGGATCCTGGAAGAGCCTTTGATTCCACCGGGAAATCAATATCATACGCTTTGCATCCGCCCTGAATCCACGGATTCAGGGCCGACGCAGCAGGTTTTTCTGCCCCCGGTATGGCCTTTTGGGCTGCTTTCCCGGGGTAATGCCGGTGTGTGGCTGTGGTGCTACAATCACTGCCCTTTTCTTTCTCCTAAGGAACGCTCCATGTGGTTCAGAAACCTCGTCCTGTATCGTTTTACCCAGCCATTTGACTTGAGTCCGGAGGCTTTGGAAGAAAAACTGGGGGAAAAACCATTCCGCCCGGTTGGTGACATGGAGCCTGCGTTTTCCGGTTGGGTGGAACCGTTGGGAAAAGAAGGCAGGCAGCTGGTGCATACATCGGGAAACTGTATGCTGCTGTGTGCACGCAAGGAGGAGAAAATCCTGCCAGCGGCGGCCGTGCGTGAGCTGGTGGAGGTGCGGGCGGCAGAGATCGAGGAAAGGGAAGGGCGTGAAGTGCGCACCAGGGAGCGTCGGGAGCTAAAGGAAACCGTGTTGCTGGAGATGATTCCCCGTGCGTTCAGCAAAAGCCGCCGCCAATATGCCTATATCGACGGCAAGAACGGCTGGCTGGTGGTGGATAGTGCAAGCGCCAGCCGTGCAGAAGAGCTGATTGATTTATTGCGTGAGTGCCTGGGAAGCTTTCCGGTTGTACCTCTGCAGGTGGAGGAGGCGCCGGATGTGATCCTGACGGAATGGCTCAAACAGCGGCTGACGCCGGTGGAGGTGCAAATCGGGGATGAATGTGAATTGCGTGACCTGGTAGAGGATGGCGCCATTGTTCGGGTGCGCCGCGAAGACTTGTTCTCCGATGAGATCCGCGTCCATCTGGATGCGGGAAAGCGTGTGATGCGGCTGGCGCTGACCTGGGATGAGCGGGTCAGCTTTGTGCTGGATGAAAAGTTCCAACTCAGGCGCTTGCGCTTTCAGGACGCTGTGCTCGATGAAGCCGGAGAGTCTGGTGCGGAAACTGCAGCGGAACGCTTTGATGCGGACTATGCGCTGATGGCCGGGGAGCTTACCCGGTTGCTGCCCCGCCTGGTGGCCTTGTTCGGGGGTGAGGCGGGCGGCTTCACGGGGGGGTAATGTGCGAACGGGCTTTTGCCGCCCATTTGCTTTGGGGAAACTGCGCCAGAAATTCGCGCCAATGGGTTGCAGCGCGCCCATCCCCGGCGCCCTGCAGCGCCAGAGCCAACCCGTATAACGCGCTCTCCAGGCTCGGAGCAAGCTTTCGCGCCTTCTCGAACAACGGAATTGCGTTGCCGTAGCGACCGGAATCGATATAGAGAAAGCCAAGATTGATCAGCACACTGAGCTGATCCGGCTGGTTGGCAAGTATGTTCTCGAATGCTTCCTCTGCCTGTTCCAGATCTCCCGACAGGTAGAACGTGGTGGCCAGCAAAAAATCGACCTCGGCGCTGTCTCCAAACTGTGTGGCCTGCTGGAGGAACGCTTTCGCCTTGGCCCATTGCTTGTGTTCCAGCGCAAATTTCGCGGCGCGCAAACCCAGGTTGAAATGGATGAAGCCTAGGGCGGCATTGATGTCGGCGGCGGAGCGGTAATATTCCAGCGCCTCGATGCGTCCGGCCGTCTGGAGAAAAACGGCGAGCGAGAAATGGGTGGCGAAGCTGTCCGGTGCCAGTTCGATGGCGCGGCGAAGTTCTGCTTCCGCCTCTGCAGCCTGTGGCCCTGTTGCAAGGGGAATCAGATAGGAAAAATCGGTGCTATTCGGCTGAATGAGCCGGAACACCTTATTCTTTTGTGCCGACTTCCTGGCAAACTGGGAATCCCTGCGCGCAAAGACTGCGGCCTGGTCGTCTGAAAACACCAGGTCGAATGCCGGAGAGATGTTGAAGAAGTCCAGATGGCGCTGATCCGTCTGAGCAATAAGCGCGCCCTGTACCTGCTGTTCATGGACGAACTCCGCAAGGGCCATGGAGTTCATTCCCGCCAGTTTTTCTACCAGGGCGACCTGGGCATCCAGGGCGCGCCCATCGACGAGAGTTTTTGCCTGGGGCAGGTGGAATTGGGCGTAACCGCCGAACTTCCAGCTGTTGAACAGATTTCCCGCGAAATCCGCCTCACGGAGAAAATCCACCGCTTTCGCCGGGTATCGGCTCTCCTGGATGCCCAGCCCGGGCTGGTAGACCTTGGTCTCGGTGAAGGTCGTGCTGTAGGCGTACCAGCCCCCGAGGAGGAGCAAGGGGGTGAAGAGTGCTGCCTGTATCCTCATGGACAGGCGGAATTTGCTGAAAGCGGTAGTATCGAACAGTGTCTGCAAGTTGATTGCGAGGATGGTGGCCTGAAGCATCGAGGCAAAGCCGACGTATCGAACCGAGCTGACGGCAAGATAAGAGGTTGAGAGGAAAACCAGCAGCAGGAAGATTCTGGGATGTTGCCAGGTGAGGGAAAAGCTCACTGCGGTTGCAATCATCAATGCCCAGAAGCCCATATGTTCCCCCCAGGCCAGGGCGGCATGTTCTTCAATGGCGAGATCGTAGCTGACCGAAGTGGTGATGAAGATCTGGATAATCCATTCGGGAAGCGCCAGTCCGTGGGGTGTGGCGAATGCGATTAGCCCCACTCCCGCCAGCAGTAAGGCAATTGCGCCAGGGGAGGACAGGTCTTCCCGGGTGCTGCCCCGGCCTGCCATCACGCCAGGAACGCCGGCCGGAAGCAGCTGGAACGGATAGGATCCACCCCGCCGGGCGAGAACCCGGGAGATCAACGCTTCGAGCAGAAGAAATCCGATGAACAATATGCCAAGAATGAAGCTGGCGTGGGCATTCACCCAGAACAGCATCAGGGGCAGCAAAACCAGCAGTTGCCGGGGTTTGTGGCGGTTGTAGCGGCAAAGCAGGTAGAAAAAGATCGCCAAAAGCAAAAAAGCGAATACATGGGGGCGCAGAAGGAAGCGGAATCTTGCAATGGGCACCGCCGCGCCGATGAGCAATGCCGCCAGAAAAGGATTGGCGCCCATGCGCACGGCAAGCAGGTAGCAGATGCCGAATGCCGCGCCGATGATGGCTGCCTTGAACAGGATGAGTCCGTCGATTCCCGCCAGCTCGTAGAGGTAGGCAAAAATGACATCCGACAGCCAGGCGTGGGGAACCCATGCCGCCCCTGCGGTGGCGAAGCCGAAAGAATCCACGGCGGGTATTGCGCCATGCGCGAGAATCCATTGGCCGGTTTTTAGGTGCCACCAGATGTCGTAGTTATACACTTTCTCGATGGCGAAAAGGGCGGCAAAGCAGGCGATGGCCAGGGTCAGTGCAACAATCAGGCTACGGGGCGCGGCAGTGGGCTTGTCGGGCGGCATCGATAGGTTCTCGGCGTTGTTGCTATTTGGTTGCGACTACGGCCAGGTTCCAGGCGTATCGCTCAACCAGGGGGATTTTTTTCAGGTAATGATCCAGTCGTTCCAGGCGTTGGTAGCTGTTGCGCAACCGTGGTTCATCATAGATGATTTTTTTCCAGTAGCGCTCCTGGTTCGGCGATACCCTTTCAATCAGGTAAAAGCGCAGAAAGATCCAGAGAGTGGAGAGCCAGAAAGTCTCGTGTGAGACGTTTGAAAACAGCTCTTCCACAGTTTTGACGAAGCCGATGGAAAGAGGGGCTTCGTCCTCGCTCCTGACCTGGGTGGCCATGCGCCGATACAGGTTGATCAGGGGGTTGTGCTGCAGCGGATCCCAGAAGCAGACCTTGCCGCCTGGCTTGCATACGCGGTGCATTTCGCGCAGGGCGGTTTCGGGGCAGACGTGGTGCAGCAGGTTGGCGGCGTAGACATAATCGAAGCTGTCGTCCGGAAGCTCGATGGCTTCGGCGTTAATGCATCTGGTCTCTATTGCAACATCATGTTTTCGGGCCAGCAATTGCGCCGTTTCCAGCATGCCGGGCGAGTAGTCAGCGGCGATGCAACGGGCGCCCTTGAGGGCAAAATACACGCTGTTTTCCCCGGCGCCGCATCCAAGATCGAGGAGTTTCTTTCCCTTCAGGCTTCCCAGCTGCTCCAGGATGAAACGATTCTCCGGCGCTGTGCATGCCTCGAAGGATTCCCTCACCAGAATCTTGTCGATATCGAGATCGGCGGCCCATTGATCGTGGTGCTGTCTTTCCCGCGCCAGAGCTTCTGCAGTCGTTTTACGGTGCATGGGGAAGGTTATTTGCCATCCAGGATGTTGCTGGATATCCTGGTTTCACGGGAAATGTCGCTGAACTCCCGCAGGTCAATATTCTTTGCATCGTACAGCCAATACAGGGGGCGGCGCTGGCCCTGCTCGAAGATGCGGCCGATGTAGGTGGCGATAATGCTCAGGCAAAAGAGCACGATGCCGGTATAAAAAGTCATCAGGATGACGATTGAGGTCCAGCCCTGCACCGTGATTTCCAACAAGAAATGATCGACAAGTGCCTTGACCAGATAGACTAGGCTGGCGAACCAAAGCAGTACAGATAGCCAGGCGATAGTGTGTAACGGGGTCGCAGAAAAACTCAGGATGGCATTTGATGCCAGCCGGAACATTTTGCGCAAGGGATACTTTGTCTGCCCGGCAAAACGTGGGTCACGGTCGTACTGCAGGGTGGTCTGGCGGAAACCGATCATGGCAAATAGTCCGCGCATGAAGCGGTGTTTCTCGCGAAATTGCCCCATGGCCTTGAGTACTGGCCGGGTAAAGGCGCGAAAATCACCGCTGTTTTCCACAATGCGGGCATTGCCCACATGTTTCATCAGCCAATAGAATGCAGAAGAGGATGCCAGTTTGAACCGGGATTCACCGGGGCGCTTGCGGCGTTGCATATGAATCACATCATAACCATGGGCCATCTTTTCCAGGATTTCGTCAATCAGTTCGGGAGGATCCTGAAGGTCGGCGTCAATGGTCACGATGATATCGCCCGATGAAAAATCCATGCCGGCGGTAATTGCTTCCTGATGCCCCATGTTTCTTGCGAAGTGCAGGATTTTTGCCCGGGAATCCTTGTCCGCAATCTCGTTGAGAAGCTGGGGTGTTTCGTCCCGGCTGCCGTCATTAATGAAGACGAATTCGAATTCATAGTCACTTCTGGCATCGGCAACTGTACAGATGCGCCGATAAAATTCGGGCAATACCGCTGCTTCGTTGTAACAAGGAATCACATAGGATACATTTTTTTTGTTCATGGTTTCCCAGAAATCCTCAGCCAGGCAAGGCGGGTACACAGGTTTGCGCCGATACGGCTTGTTTTGTTCAGCCTGAATCCGTGGGCTCATGACGGCGCATAGCGCAAGCGCTTGATCCCCCAGCGGTTCAAAAAATGCCCGCTTAACCTGGGGGTGAAGGGCACCTCTATTAATTCTGTTTGAGCAGATTCGTGCATGAGGGCAGTGAGAACAAGGCGAAGATCGTAGCAAATAGCAGGCTATTTGCAAGATTTTCAACGAAGTTATCGCTGTCCTCATGTGCGTAGATGCCAATCATGAATTAATAGAGGTGCCCTGAAGCTAAGGTTTTTTGATTCCACCGGGAAATCAATATCATACGCTCTGCATCCGCCCTGAACCCACGGATTCAGGTTCAGGTCAGTTTCCAATTTACACCGGGACAGTTGGCTTGTAAAATTCCCGGAACATCTTTCTATCAGGAACCTGCGTTATGAATCGTCTCACAATTTTTCTACTGGCTGTTTTTCTCTGCCTTGGATCAACCGTTACCCTGGCCTCGGAAGCCGTTACCAAAACCGTGGGCGCCGTCTATGGGGAAAAAGCACAACTGGCGGGCAAACAGGTGCGGGTCAGTGGCGAGGTCGTGAAGGTGAACAACCAGATCATGGGGCGTAACTTCCTGCATCTACGGGATGGCACCGGCAAGCAAGGCAGCAATGACCTTACTGTCACCAGCCAGGAAACTGCCGGGGTTGGTGATCAGGTAGTGATTGTTGGAACCGTCTCAACCGATGTCGATTTCGGTTCTGGCTATATCTATCCGCTATTGATTGAAAAAGCCACGATCACAAAAGCAAAATAAATAGAGGTGCCCTTGAGTGATTGAAGAAAATCAGCGGCCTGGTGCAATTTCCGGGCTAGGGTCGTGGCTCATTTTTGGCTTCGTTGGCGTCCGTAAACGTCGTCCAGGCGCTTGATGTCGTCTTCGCCAAGATAGCTTCCTGACTGAACCTCAATGATCTCCAGGGGGATTTTCCCGGGATTTTCCAGGCGGTGCAGCTCTCCGACGGGGATGTAGGTGGACTGGTTCTCGGACAGGATGAAGGTTTCCTCTCCACGGGTGACTCTGGCTGTGCCCTTTACCACGATCCAGTGCTCCGCCCGGTGATGATGCATTTGTAGCGACAAGGCTGCACCGGGCGCGACGCTGATGCGCTTTACCTGGTAACGCTCTGCCCGGTCAATGCCCTGGTAGCTGCCCCAGGGGCGATGAACCAGGGCGTGGATGTCGATTTCCTGGCGCTGTTCTGTGCTGAGCCGGTTCACCAGGTCTTTGACTTTTTGCACCTGGCTCTTGTGGGCGACCAGCACCACATCATGGGTGTCGATAACCATGATGTCTTCGATACCAACCGTGGCCAGCAATCGATTGTCAGAGCGAAGATAACAACCGTTTGAATCCTGAGCCAGCACGTCACCGACAATGACATTTTTGTTCTCGTCCTTGTCGCCAATATCCCACAAGGCTGACCAGGAGCCCACATCGCTCCATCCCGCATCCAGGGGGATCACAACACCGTTGCCTGTATGCTCCATGACGGCATAGTCGATGGAATCAGAAGGGCAGCCCGAGAAAGCGTTCTTGTCGAGGCGGATAAAGTCTACATCGGCGAGGGATTGCTCCCAGGCCTTGCGGGTGGCGGTGAGGATTTCCGGAGAAAACTGCTCCAGTGCATCCAGATAGGTGCTGGCGCGGAAGATAAACATGCCGCTGTTCCAGAAGTACTCTCCGGAATCCAGGTAGTGTTTCGCGGTCTCCTGATCCGGTTTTTCCACAAAGCGGTTGATCCGCATGGCTTCTGGCAGTTGCTCCAGGCTATTGCCGCCCTGGATATAGCCATAACCCGTTTCCGCTGCGGTAGGTACGATGCCAAAGGTCACCAGATGTCCTGCCTGGGCGAGGCGCTCGGCTTTTGCAAGAGCTGTGTGAAAGCGGGTGAGGTCTTTGATGACATGATCCGCAGGTAGCACCAACAGGACGGGATCTTCACCATCCGGCGCATTTTGCAGGGCGTGGAAAGCTGCTGCGGCGACGGCGGGCGCAGT
The DNA here is from genome assembly GCA_027083925.1 of Sedimenticola sp. GTDB lineage: Bacteria > Pseudomonadota > Gammaproteobacteria > Chromatiales > Chromatiaceae > Thiolapillus. The sequence goes on from JALWMK010000070.1 coordinate 52,712, forward strand.
GTTCCTGCCCGCAGGTTCGAGGATGATCGCAACATTGCCCAGCGCGCTGTTTTGCAGTTGATGGGCAACAAAAAACCGGTGCTCCTCGTTGCACACAATGACCGGCTCCTGCATGCCGGAATAGTCTTCGAGGCGGCTGCAGGTATCCTGCAACATGCTGTGTTCAGACAGCAGCGGCCAGAATTGCTTGGGGTGGGTTTTGCGGGAAACCGGCCACAGCCTTGTGCCTGAGCCGCCAGAGAGAATAACGGGAATCATTGTTTGTAAACCTGACCTGATTGGAATTTTATAGTATCACAGGGTTGATAGTAACCCGGCGAGGGAATCGTTCATGTTCAGCGCTTGAAGAAACCATCAGCGCAAGGCGCGCCTCGCCGGCAATGGCAAGCCCTTGTCAAGATGCGCAATGCGGCTATGGTGGTTTCTTGAAGCGCCTGACTTGTTGAATTTGAATGGACAGGCTGCCACCCACCCCTTGTCCTTAAGGGCACCTCTATTAATTCATGATTGGCATCTACGCACATGAGGGCAGCGATAACTTCGTCGCCTACAGGGAGGTAGGTGAGGGGCGTAAGCTGGGAGCGGAAGCTTTGAAAATCTTGCAAATCGCCTGCTACAAGGTGAATTGCGCTTGCGCAAGAGAAGGTGCCCTGGGGTATTTGCTACGATCTTCGCCTTGTTCTCACTGTCCTCATGCGCGAATCTGCTCAAACAGAATGAATAGAGGCGCCCTTAAGCAAGCGTCATTCGTATCAATGTCCGTTTTCCCGGATCTTGTATAAAGCACCCAGGGGATCCAGATATACCGGAGTAACGGGCAAGCTGCCGCCGTTGTCCCAGCGCAGTGTTTGTGTGTGTTGATCGAACCGCAGCCCGGGAATGGGGTGCAGGATAAGAACATACCCTCCCTTTTCGCTGTATTTCTGCCTTGGGTAGCTGTCCTGATTGAATACGTTGTGCGGTGCCAGCCACCAGGGAGTTTTTGCCCAAAAATAGTTTCTGTTCTTGTCCAGTACATAGATGAACTGGGGTTCGGCAGGCAGCACTTCATTTTTCAAGCGCTGAAAATATTGGTAGTAATCTGCATCCAAACCGGCTTCATATCGTTCCGCCAATGCTTTTTCCGCGTAGATGTTGCGGGTCAGCTGGGTTTGCTGAAACAGGTTGAACAGCCAGCGGGCGTCCAGCAACATCCAGCCAAACAGCAGCGCGGCAGCGATTTTTCCTGCGTTGACCGGTTGCCTCTTTCGCCGCATCAACAGGCTGTAGATCAGCAGGCCCAGAAGTACCCAGGCACCCACCACAACCACAATAGACAGGCGGCCGTTGGTGGCACCACCATAGATGAAGTTGATGGAGTGCTGAGACCATACTTCAAACTCCAGCCAGTCGGAGAAAATACTCAGGTAGCGCTGCTCGAGCGTGTCCGGGGAAAAACTGAACTCCCGCAGGGTCCAGTGCTGGCCGTTTTTTTCTGAAAAGATGAATCCGTATTCTGAGACAGGGCCACTCCATTGCTTGTGGCGCTTCAGGTCGAGATGATCCAGTATGTTTTCTTCCAGCGCCATGGTGTGCAACTGGCCGGTTTTGGCGGAACGCCAGAAGAATAGGGGCAGATCGTCTATCAGTTTCGCCGGAAGCAACTGGAACTGCAGGTAGCGGAAGCGACCGCTGTTTTCCAATCCCTGGAGGTTGCTGATGACGGCCTTGCCATCGGTATATTGATCGACAATCA
>JALWMK010000071.1 GCA_027083925.1 Sedimenticola sp.
CCCTGCGAGGGTCCTTCTGCGAAAATAAACTTGATGTCAGGGCTCCTTGTGCTGCGTTATTCCCGTACCTTGTGTGAAGTTCGACCTACTCGACGCTGAAAAAGTCCCCGGCTTTTTCATCCATCAACTCCAGGGCGCGGCCACCGCCCCTGGCTACGCAGGTCATGGGATCCTCGGCAACAATCACCGGCAGGCCGGTTTCCTCTTCCAGCAGGCGATCCAGCCCCTTGAGCAGTGCGCCGCCACCGGTGAGCACGATGCCTCGCTCCGCCACGTCGGCGCCGAGTTCCGGCGGCGTCTGCTCCAGCGCCTTGCGCACCGCATCGACGATCCCGGACAAGGGCTCCTGCAGGGCTTCGAGAATTTCATTGCTGTTGAGGGTGAAGCTGCGCGGAATGCCTTCCGCCAGATTACGCCCCTTGACCTCGATTTCCTGCACCTCGTTTTCCGGCCAGGCGCTGGCGACCTTGTGCTTGATTTTCTCTGCGGTGGCTTCCCCGATGAGGCTGCCGTAGTTGCGCCGCACATAGTTGATGATGGCTTCGTCGAACTTGTCGCCGCCGATGCGGGTGGAGTTGGCGTAGACGATGCCGTTCAGGGAGATGATGGCGACCTCGGAGGTGCCGCCGCCGATATCCAGGATCATGGAGCCACGGGCTTCATCGACGGGCAGGCTGGCGCCGATGGCCGCCGCCATGGGTTCTTCAATAAGGTATACCTCCCGGGCGCCGGCGCCGGCGGCGGACTCCTTGATCGCCCGGCGCTCTACTTGGGTGGAGCCGCAGGGAACACAGATCAGTACTCGCGGGCTGGGGCGGATCAAACGTGATTCATGCACCTTGTGGATAAAATACTGCAGCATTTTTTCCGTTACAGTGAAATCGGCGATCACGCCATCTTTCATGGGGCGGATGGCAGTGATATTGGCCGGGGTGCGGCCCAGCATTTTTTTTGCGTCCTCCCCCACCGCCGCAACTGCCTTCATTCCCCGCCCCCGGTCTTCGCGGATGGCTACCACCGAAGGCTCGTTGAGCACGATGCCGCGGTCGCGGGCATAAATGAGGGTGTTGGCCGTGCCCAGGTCAATGGACAGGTCATTGGAGAAAAAGCCGCGAAGACGTCTGAAAAGCATCGAGTAGATCCGTTATCCCGGTCTGCTTGCCGGTATTGAGTTTGGGGGATCAACCGGCAGAACAAATGCGGCCTTTCCCGATTAAAGAGCGGTAATCTATCAACTGTAGCCACCTTTCGGCAAGAACTGTATTCTGCGCTCACTGCCCAGGTTCTGTGATGATATTCGTAGTTCCTTGATTTGCCGCTGATAATCGGCCGTTTTCGAGGGTAGGCCACTGCGGTTTTTTTTCCACAGCAGGTTTATTGCCCGAGTCCGGCGTGTATATTCACCCTGATTTATGCTAGTTTTGCCTCCTTTGAAGCATCGCCGTGGAAAAAGCATGGATCTGGAACCCGATGAAGTAGAAAAAATCGCCCATCTGGCCCGCATTGCGGTCGCTGCTGGCGAGATCGAGGCGCTGAATACAGAGCTGTCCGGCATACTGGATCTGGTGGAACGCATGGGGGAGCTGGATACCAGTGGTATCACGCCCATGGCCCACCCTCTGGACATGCCCCAGCGCCTGCGCCCGGATGTGGTCACGGAACAGAACCACCGGGAAGCCTATCAGGCGGTGGCTCCCGCCACCGGGAACGGGCTGTATCTCGTCCCCAGAGTGATCGAATGATGAGTGATTTGCACCTCATGTCCATCGCCGGATTGTCTGCCGGGCTGCGGGCCGGCGATTTCACCAGCGTGGAGCTTGCCCGCCACTTTTTGCAACGCATCCAGCAGTTCGATGGTGAACTCAACGCGGTGTTGACCCTGGCGGAAGAGCAGGCACTGGGGCAGGCGAAGGCGGCGGATGAGCACATCCGGGCGGGTGATGCCGGCCCGCTTACCGGCATTCCCATACTGCACAAGGATATTTTCTGCACCCAGGGCGTTCGAACCACTTGCGGCTCCCGCATGCTCGACAATTTCATCTCGCCCTATGACGCCACGGTCGTCTCCAGGCTTAAGGAAGCCGGGGTGGTGATGCTGGGCAAGACCAATATGGACGAGTTCGCCATGGGTTCTTCCAATGAAACCAGTTTCTATGGCCCGGTGAAGAACCCCTGGGATCGGGAGTGTGTCCCTGGCGGCTCCTCCGGTGGTTCCGCGGCGGCGGTGGCGGCGCGTTTGGGTGTGGCTGCCACGGGCACGGATACGGGCGGCTCTATACGTCAGCCTGCGGCTCTGTGCGGCATCACCGGCCTCAAGCCCACCTATGGCCGGGTATCCCGCTACGGGATGATCGCCTTCGCCTCCAGCCTGGATCAGGCCGGCCCCATGACCCGCAGCGCGGAAGACGCCGCCCATTTGCTGGGGGCCATGGCGGGCTTTGACGAGCGGGACTCCACCAGCGTGGATTGCCCCGTGGATGACTATGCCGGACAACTGAACCAGCCCCTCAAAGGCCTGAAGATCGGCATCGTAAAAGAATTTTTCGGGGAAGGTCTGAACCCTGGCATGAATGCCTCCATGCAAACCGCCATCGATACGCTCAAAACCCTGGGTGTGGAAATGCTGGAAACCTCCCTGCCCAACTCTCGCCACTCGGTGCCGGCTTACTATGTCGTGGCGCCTGCGGAATGCTCGTCCAATCTGTCGCGCTTCGATGGTGTGCGCTTCGGCCACCGCTGTGATAACCCGCAAGACCTGGAAGACCTGTACAAACGCTCTCGCGCAGAGGGTTTTGGCCCCGAGGTAAAGCGCCGCATCATGATCGGCGCCTACGCCCTGTCTGCAGGCTATTACGACGCCTATTACCTCAAGGCGCAGCAGGTGCGCCAGGTGATTGCGGACGATTTCCGCCAGGCATTTGCTGAAGTGGACATTCTGCTTGGGCCAGCATCTCCCGAGACTGCGTTCCGTCTGGGAGAGAAATCCGATGATCCGGTTTCCATGTATCTTTCCGACATCTATACCATTGCCGTGAATCTGGCGGGGTTGCCCGCCCTGTCCATGCCCGCGCCCATGGTCGATAATCTGCCGGCCGGCCTGCAGCTCATCGGCAACTATTTCGAAGAAGGGCGGCTACTGGCGCTGGCGCACCAGCTACAGCAAATCAGCGACTGGCATCGACAGATGCCTAGCGGCTATTGAGCAGGATGACAAGCTATGCAATGGGAAACCGTTATCGGGCTGGAGATTCATACCCAGCTCACCACCAAATCCAAGATTTTTTCCGGCGCCTCCACTGCGTTCGGGGCGGAACCCAACACCCAGGCGTGCCTGGTTGACCTGGGTTTCCCCGGCGTGCTCCCCGTGCTGAACGAGGCAGTGGTGAAAAAAGCCATCCTGTTCGGCACCGCAGTGGAGGCCAAAATTGCCCGCCGTGCTGTGTTTGCCCGCAAGAACTATTTCTATCCCGACCTGCCCAAGGGATACCAGATCAGCCAGCTGGAGCTGCCCATCGTTGGCCAGGGGCATGTGGATATCACCCTGGAAAGCGGTGATAACAAGCGCATCGGCGTGACTCGCGCCCATCTGGAAGAAGATGCCGGCAAATCCCTGCATGAAGACTTCCACGGTATGACCGGTATCGACCTGAACCGCGCCGGCACGCCCTTGCTGGAGATCGTCTCCGAGCCTGACATGAGTTCGGCGAAAGAAGCTTTGGCCTATGCGAAGAAAATCCACCAGATCGTCGTCTATCTGGGTATTTGCGATGGCAATATGCAGGAAGGTTCTTTCCGCGTGGATGCCAATGTCTCGGTACGCCCCGTGGGGCAAAAAGAGCTGGGCACCCGGGCCGAACTGAAAAACATCAATTCCTTTCGTTTCCTGGAAAAAGCCATCAACTTCGAGGTGGAGCGGCAGATCGACATCCTCGAAGCCGGGGGCAGGGTGGTACAGGAAACCCGTCTGTATGACGCCGCCAGGGACGAAACCCGCTCCATGCGCTCCAAGGAAGAAGCCAATGACTACCGTTATTTTCCAGACCCGGATCTGTTGCCACTGATCATCGAAGAAGACTTCATCGCCGAGACCGTCAAGGAAATGCCCGAACTGCCCGCCGCCCGGCGCGCCCGCTTCGAGGAACAATACGGCCTGTCCGCCTACGATGCCGATGTGCTCACCGCCACCCGGGAGCAGGCGGATTACTACGAAACCGTCGTTGCAAAAGCCGGTGATGCAAAGCTCTCCGCCAACTGGGTAATGGTGGAGCTGGCTGGCGCACTGAACAAGGCCGGGCTGGATCTGCCCCAAAGCCCGGTCTCCGCCCGGCGTTTCAGTGGCCTGGTGAAACGGGTCGCCGATAACACCATCTCCGGAAAAATCGCCAAACAGGTGTTTGAATCCATGTGGGAAAGTGAAGATTCCGCCGATGTCATCATCGAAGCGAAAGGGCTGAAGCAGATCACCGATGTCAGCGCCATCGAGGCCATCGTCGATGAAGTCATCACCGGCAACCCGGCCCAGGTAGAAAACTTTCGCAACGCCGACCCTGGCAAGCAGCCAAAAATGCTCGGCTTCTTTGTTGGACAAGTCATGAAAAAAAGCCAGGGCAAGGCCAACCCCAAGCAGGTCAACGAGCTGCTGCGCAAAAAACTTTCGGGGGTTTGACAGGAATGGCACTTACCTTAAGCAAAAAACCATGGTCATTCCGGCGCAGGCCGGAATCCAGGGTCTCGGGAATATGTGGCCGTCCTGGATCCCGGCCTGCGCCGGGATGACGAATAACGAGATCTTTGGCTTAAGGGCACCTCTATTAATTCTGTTTGAGCAGATTCGTGCATGAGGGCAGTGAGAACAAGGCG